>JAAEPJ010000071.1 GCA_024222485.1 bacterium
TCGTTGGATAAATGATTATAATTATGATTTTCCACATCAGAGCCTTAATTATTTAACACCTAATCAATATTATCATAAAGAACTTAAAGTTGCTTTATAAAACTCTCCCATTTTTTTCTTGACTAAAAGGGGTACATTACAGGTAGAGCGTATTATTTTCCACGCCATAAACGAGGGCTTCTTTATGCGTATCCGCATATTTTTCCCAGCCACTAATAATGCCCGCCCTTAAAAGCCGGTCCATTACTTTATTTTTAAGCTCCCCGATGAGAATAGCGTTAAAACGCTGTGTATCTAGCCAACCGCTATTGCCTTCGACACCGATCACTAATCCTTGAGGATATTGAGCAGTTATTGCACGCAGAGATTCAGCTATATTAGACTGGACGGGTATAGTCACAGTGTAAATCATTGATTAAATATATATTTTTGGAGCTTTGACCTTGAAAAACTTCAAGTATTTTCCCTGGAAGATCAGGCAAGGTAAGATTGACCTTGGCTAAGGTGGGCATGCTTTCATTTGCATAGGCAAAGTTATGCATGGTAACTGTTAAAAAAGCAATAAATATTACTAAGCTAGTTCTTTTAGTAAAGGAAGAATAAAAACTTAAAGTGCCTGCGCTATCTAATAAGGTCTTTAAATGATAAGCTTTATTTTTTATATTCATGATTTTGTCTCCTTTAAATGTATAAATCCTTCTCATATTTTCTCTAATTTTGGGTTTGTCTATCTTAAAACTATAATGATATCATCTCTCTTCATATACAATTTTATACCATTTATATTTTTTTTTCTTTTTAATTGAATTAAAAACATAAGAACCCTATTATAATCTAAAATAATCTAAATACTTTTAAATATTCAAATAAATATATAAGGTTAAAAGATATAAAAATATCATCTAGAAAATTACTATTATTGATTTATTGGATATTTCTAGAGAGTTGATGTGAGAATATAATAGCTGCTCTGCAAGTCACTCGAGTTAATAACTTTCAAAATAATCTTTTCTTTCCATCCCTTTAAAATTTCTACATAAATATAAATAATAAGTTCTAATAGCCTCATCTTTTAAGTCATCACGATGTACCGTAAAAGAGTGAACAAGCTCTACAGAATCAAAGTAAGGCATAATACGCTTTGTTTCCTTATGTTCCGCAACAAAAACACCATTTTGTCCAGCCAAAACATCCAAACCCCACCAAATATCTAGCTGATTCATTCGCCGTGCAATCGGTAGACAATAAACTCTTTTTTTAGGTACCTGAGGATAGTAAAACCAAAGCTCAGTCGCGACTTGATACCGTAAGGTAAAAAAGAAAAAATCCGTATCCAAATAATTTTTTAAATAATTATCACGAAAATTATAAATTTTTTTACCAAACTCTCGCCATCCATTAATATCATTAGTTCTATTTCCCCGCACTTCCTCAATAATATTTGCAGAAACCCCAGGCATATTATACGCAAGTTTATATAAAATAATAGGATTAAACATAATAAGAACAAGTAAAAAACTAAAAATGGCTGAAAAAAGTGTATACCCCAAATATTTTAGTTTATTGGTAGTCCTTAATCGCCAAATATCTTCTAAAATATAAAAATAACAAACAATACCAAGAAGGTAGGCAAAGCCTGACCAATTACCCTCAACTTTTGATTTTGCACTTAATAAAAAGAAAAATAAAAATATAAAAAAAGAAAATAATAGTAAAAATAATTTTTGGCTATCATAGGTTTTAAACCATTTTATAAGAATATTAATCCAGGCAGCTAAAATCCCTAAAAAAATAAACGGCGATACAAGACCAAGCTGACTGCCTAAAAAATCACCCATGCGTTTAAATTGATCAAGCCCCATTGGTCGCGTTCCTAAGGCAAAAATATGCCTATAGGTAACAAAATTATGAGTAAAATTCCAGTAGATGATTGGTGAAAAAACGAGGATAGAAAGTAAGAATGCCAAGTATGGTTCTTTTCGTTTTAACCAAAATCGATGTTTTTGACTTAATAATAAAAATAAAAAAGCTGAAATATAACCTAAAACCATAATATCTTTGCTCCATAGACCTAACCCAGCCGAAATGCCTGAAAAATACCAAAGTGATTTTTTATTTTCAAAAATTGCTTTATATAAAAGGAGTGTTGTTAAAGACCAAAAAAAAATCATAAAAGAATCATGCATCATTAAAACTCCCACGAGCCCACCACCAGGAGTAATATTAAATAAAATAACAGCACAAACTGCAAGTATGGGGCTAATAAATTTTTTGGCAAGTCGATATAATATAAGAGAAGTCCCTGTCATTAAAATTAGGCTTCCTGTTCTCACTGCTACCTCATGATAGCCAAAAATATTCGTAAAAAAACGAATAACCCACCCTAAAATAGCTCCTGAATCATAGTAACCAAGCGATAAATTCTCTGACCATGTCCAATAATAAGATTCATCTGTTGCGAGTGAGAGTTTATTTGCATAAAACATCCGAAGTAAAAATGAAATAGCCAAAAATGTATAAAATACATAACGAATACTTTGATCTGTCCGATAACAATCTAAAAATTTTAAGTTTCCCAACTTTCTTCACCCCTTTTTAAAAGTACATAACTAAGTATTAGAACCGACTAAACTTTAAGTTCCCTAAGAACGGACACTGTAGCCATTGCGTCCTTTCCATAGGCATCTGCAGCAATTTTATCAGCATATTTTTGATTTACAACGGCACCACCAATTAAAACCTTAATATCTTCACGAATTCCGCGTGCTTTAAGTTCATTAATAACAACAGACATCTCTTGCATGGTCGTAGTCATTAAAGCAGATAAACCAATAGCTTTAGCATTATTTGAAATTGCAGCATCTACAATCGTTTTTGCAGCAATACTTTTACCTAAATCAACGACTTTATAACCATAGTTCTCTAAAACAGAAATAACAATATTTTTCCCGATATCATGCAAATCACCTTTTACTGTCGCAAAAACAATTGTCTTATCATCAGAATCTTTGCTTTCAAACGATTCTTGCAAAATACTGGAAACAGCTTTTGCAGCCTCTGCAGATAGTAAAAGCTGTGGTAAGAAATACTCACCTTTTTCATATTTATCACCAACAACATCAAGAGCAGGAATAATGATGTTGTTAATAGTCTCAAGTGCAGAAGATTTTTCTTCTTTTAGCTTTTCAAGTGCCTGATCTTTCATCCCTTTAATGATGGCAGTTTTTAAGTCAACATCCTTAGACTCTTGCTTCTCTTTCGTAGCAATATCTGTTTCATAAAAAGATTCTATATATTTTTTAGCCCCTTTATCATAACCACATAAAAGTGCAGAAGCATAAACAGTATTTCTTAAAAGCTCATTCTTAGGGTTAGTAATAGCCGCATCAAGACCTGCTTCAATTGCCATTGCTAAAAAATTTGAATTTATAATCGAGCGCCCAGGTAAACCAAAAGAAATATTGCTCATACCTAAAGCACTACGAACCCCAAATTTCTTTTTAACTTCACGAATCGTATCAAGCGTAACTTTTGCGCCTTGAGGGTTAGTTGAGATTGTCAAAACTAATGTATCAAAATAAATATCTCCTCTAGGGATCGCATACTTATCGCATTCCTTAACAATGCGCTCAGCAATAGCCAGCCGACCTAGAACAGTATCAGGAATTCCATTATCATCCATCGTTAAAGCAATGACACTTGCACCATAATTTTTAATGAGTGGCAAAATTTTATCAAGTCGATCAGCTTCACCATTAATCGAGTTAACCAAAGCTTTTCCAGGAAAAGCTTTCAACCCCTCTTCAAGTGCACGGTGATCCGGAGAATCAATACAAAGTGGAACATTAACTATACCTGCAAGATCCGTTACCAATTTTTTCATATTCTCAGGTTCATTCGTATTAACCGCAGAAACATTAATATCTAAAACATCAGCACCTGCTTCAACTTGCTCCTTAGCTTCTTTTAAAATAAAAGAAAATTTGCCTCTTTGAAGGCTTTCAGCAACCTTTTTAAGAGCATTAGGATTAATTCTCTCTCCAATCATAAATGGATACTTATCAATCTCCAATAATTTTGTGCGTGAGGTTAAAAATGAAAGGGATCTATTTCTTACAGAGGGGATACCGGCTAAGTTTAATGCAAATAATTCATTTTTAAGCTGTTTAATATGTTCCGGAGTAGTGCCACAACAGCCACCAATAATTTTAGCTCCAGCTTCAGCAATCTTAACAACCTCTTCAGTATAATCCAAAGGGCACAAGGGGAAAACAGTTTCAGCATTACGAATAAAAGGCATTCCCGCATTAGCTTCAATCAAAATAGGTTTATCTGTGACAGTCCTCATTTTTTGAACAACATCAACCATTAGATCAGGTCCCACACTACAATTAGCACCAATTATATCAACTCCCATCCGATCAAAAATTGCAGCTGCAACCTCAGGAGGCGTTCCTGTTGTCGTTCTTTCTCCATTCTCATAAGTCATACTAACAATGACAGGGATATCCTCTGATATATCTTTCAGTGCTAAAAGAGCAATCCGAGCTTCTTGAATATCAATCATAGTTTCCAAAATAATAACATCTGGTTTAGCTTCAATAAATGCTTCAAAAAGTTCTTTATAAATATTATATACCTCATTAAAAGACATAGGACCTAAAGGCTCAACTAGAACACCAATTGTCCCTGTTGTTGCCGCAACAAAAGCTTTATCAGAGGCTGCTTTTTTAGCAATTTCAATCCCAGCCTTTACATATGTTTTTAGATTATCTCCCTCTCCATAACTCTCAAGCTTATGCCTATTACATCCAAAAGTGTTCGTCGTTAAAATATTAGCCCCAGCATCAATATAGGACTTATGAATTTCATAAATAATTTTTGGGTTGGTTATATTCAAAGATTCAGGACATTTCGCCGATAAGTCAATCCCTCGCTTTAAGATTTCAGTCCCCAATCCCCCATCAAATATTATAAGGTTATTATTATCTATAAAATCAATAAATTTATTCTTCATCATTTATCTAGAGCTCCTTAAAAGTATAAAACATCTTTGCTACATGTTAATCCAAATTTCTGGATCCATTGCTACACCATCAATACGAATTTCAAAATAAAGGGCGTTTTTTCTTGAATAGTTAGAGTACCCAACAAAGCCAATAATATCATTCTTACTGACAATATCATTCTTAGTGACATTAACTTTATTTAAATAAGAATAAACCGTATAAACACCTTCATTATGATCAATAATAACTGTATTACCATAGCTACTAAATTTATCACAAAAAACAACTAATCCTGGAAGAATTGTTTTGATGCTTTCTCCTTCTTGAGCTTCAACTTCTATGCCATTACTAATATGAAAAGTATTTAATTTAGGGTGTTTATTTCGACCATAACTCAAAATAACTTTACCATCAACAGGTGCATTAATAACGCCAAAATCAAGAATTACTTCATTATAGCGTTTTAAATCACCTCTTTTAGAACGCTTTTGCTTAGCTTTTTTCATAAGTTTAACAAGTAAGGCTTCAAGCTTTTTAGCCGTTATTTCAAGGTCTTTAATTTCTTTTTTATATTGTTCTTGTTTTCGTTGCTCTTGATTGAGTTTTTTTGTCTTATACTTATGCTTTTTAGTAAGATTATGCTTCTTATCTGTATAATCCGTTTTTTTATTATTTAAATAGATAATATCTTTATCAAGCTTAGCTTTTTTCTTATTAAATTTGGCTTTTTCATCTAAAATATCAACATAAATATTCTTATTATGCGACAAAATAGCTTTCATGTTATATTTCTTTTTATTTGTATATAAAAATGACTTACCCGAATAAAAAGCATTAAGCATATCAAAAAACTTATTTCCACTTAAAAAGCGTTGTTTATAAAGTAAAAATATCTCATAAGAAAGCATTTTTTGATAATAAATCTCTTTTTGTTTTGCTTCTTTTATTTTTTCTAAATTTTCATCATAGTCTTTATTGTGTTTATCCAGCGATTTTTTAAGTTTTTTTATATTCTTTTTTGTTTTTGTAATTTTGTTATAAATATTAGAAATATCTTTTTTTATTTTTTTCTCATATTTTTTAGACTTTTTTAAGTATTCTTTTTTAGCATTCAAATTTTTTTTAATAGAATCTAAATTTTTCTTTTCTTTTTGGATACCCCCTGCAAGCCCAAAAGTATAAAAAAATAATAATAAAATAATAAAATAAGATTTAAATAATATTTTGAACATTTTTACTCTTTAATAAAACAATTAAATTAATAGTTGTTGCTAAAACAATGGCTAATAATGCCATAGCTAATAAAAATTGGGGCGTTAAAAAAATCAGGTTAAATAAATATCTTGAAGCAATGACAAAGAAAAAATATAAAAAAATACTTGCAATAAAAGCAGCAAATATGCCCATTAAGATTGACTCAATAAAAATTATACTTATAGAAATCGAACCTTTAACTCCCAAATATTGCCAAAGAATAAATTCTTTACGCCGATAGTGGCTGTAAATCTTAATGGAATATCTTAGTAAAAAAATAAAAATAAAGGCAATAAAAACAATAAAAACCGTATATATTTTTAATATATAGCTAAGAAACATATTCAAGTTTTTCAGAATATTTTCATTTTTTACAACTTCAAATACAAAGTCAAATTTTTCCAGTTGAGCAGAAATTTCCCACATTTTATCTGGATTATAAAGTATCAAAGAAAAATGATCATGGAGTGGATTCCTATCTAAAATTGCAATCTCTTTCTTAAGGTTTGCATCTGAGGTTAACGATTCCAAAGCCGTACCTTTATCGATATAAACCATTCTTGAAATATCCTGTTTGAACGCATCTTCAATAACATTTGCTGCATATTCAAAATCTGTTTTATCTTTTAAAAAAACTGCAATCTCTACTTTTCCGTTTAAGGTCGTTTCAAAAATATCTAAGTTAATCTTAGCTAAGTATGAACAACCAATAAAAAAGAGTAATAAAATAAGTAAAATCAAAAGATCCATACTAATGGAACTATATCGCTTTAAGTTTAAAAAAGCCTGTTTAATCATTATTTATCCCTTTGGTTAGAAGAAAAACTTCTTCCTATAATTGAGTCCATTCTATTTTAATATCTATACACCCAAAATTTTTCCATTTTCAACAATTAAAATATGGTCCTCTTTATTCCTTGCAAACTTTTCAATCAAATATTTCTGACTCGTTGCAAAAAGGAGGGTAGCACTTGGGTGTTTATATTTCTGAATCAATGAAAATGCGAGATTCTCACTCTCAAAATCCAAATGATTCATAGGCTCATCTGCTAAGATAATCTTTGGCTGGGTAACTAAAGCACGCGCTATGGCAACCATCTGCCTTTGTGCTAAAGTTAAATTATATGGAAAAAGCCCCTTAACACCATAAAGCTGTGCATATTTTAAAATATTATCTACAGTACTAATATTTACTTTTCCACCACCTAAAGTCAATGGCATAGCTATATTTTCAAAAACAGTTTTTTGGTCTATCAAAAATAAAGATTGCCAAATAATACCAAGTTGGGAACGATATATTCTTGTATCTCTTTTATTAAACTTAAAAATATCCTCATTACAAACTTTAACAATTCCGGCACATGGTTTTAAATCTTTAAGCAAAATATTTAAAATAGTTGATTTACCATGACCTGTATTTGAAAATAAAAAATAATTATTACACGCAATAGTAGAAAATGTTAGCTCAGAAAGAACTCGATGCTTATTTTTAAAAGACTTTGAGACATTCTGGAATTCAATTGACTTCATTCGTTTACCTCATATAGACAGATATTCAACTGCTTTTATAGCATAGCTACAGGATTGACCATTAAGTTAATCTTGACTTTTTTATTAAGTCTCATATTTAAGATTGATCTTAATATTTCATCAAGGTTTTCATCATGTTTAAACATTTTTATTAAAATTTGTCGTCTATAGTTATTATATTTTTTAAGAATCGATGGTTCAAACGGTCCAATAATCTCAAAATTACTTGATCCCTCTACAACTTGAAAACAATCAAATAAACGGATTGACTCCTTCTCCACAACTTTTTCATCACCCCCCCTTAAAGTAATTAAAACTAACCGGGAAAATGGTGGATATTTAAGTTCATCACGCCAAGCTATCTCTTGATTGTAAAATGTTTGATAATCAAGCCTTTTTACTGATTCTATTGCATAATGGTTAGGATAGTAGGTCTGGAGAATAGCTTCCCCCTTTTTATCCCTACGACCTGCACGACCAATAACTTGCAGTAAAATATCAAATGTTCGTTCATTTGCTCTAAAATCAGGAAGGTTAAGTGCCGTATCAGTACTTATAACACCAACTAAGGTTAGATTGGGAAAATCTAAGCCTTTAGCAATAATTTGAGTCCCTATCAAAATATCTATTTTTCCTTCATTAAAATTATTATAAATATTAAAAAGTTGATCTTTTTTAGCAGAGATATCTCGATCAAGTCTAGCAATTTTTGCCTCAGGAAAAACTTTTCTAATGTATTTTTCTACTTTTTGAATAGCAGATCCAAAATATTTTATATATTTACTTTGACAATTAGGACAAACCTTAACATTATCACGCGAATAACCACAATAATGACAAAGCAATTTCTCCTTATCTCCATGATATACTAAGGATACATCACAATTTGGACACTGCATGACAAATCCACATTCACGACAAAAAACATATGTTGCTTCACCCCGTCTATTAAGAAATAAAAGTGTTTGTTCCTTTTTTATAAGTTTTTCCATGATTTTTTTTTCTAAATACTTTGAAAGTACTGAAAAATTTTTCCTCTTTAGCTCTTCACGCATATCAATAGCCGTCACTTCAACCCGTTGATTACTTGCAATCTTTTTTGGCATATCTATAATTTCTAAATCATCTTGTTTTTGGTAGTGATAAAACATCTCTATACTTGGTGTTGCTGTTCCTGTGATCAAAAGAATCTTATGGAATTTAGCTCGCCACTGGGCAACTTCTCGTGCATCATAATTAGGTTTACTGTCCTGCTTATAGGAGTCATCATGTTCTTCATCAATAATAATAACACCTAGATTTTGAAACGGAGCAAATACTGCTGAACGCGGACCAAGCAAAATTTTTATATCCCCTTTTTTTATTCTTTGCCAAATTAAAAATCTTGCACGAGCTGTCATCTGACTATGGAGGACTCCAACAATATCTCCGAATCTAGCTTTAAGGCGGTTTAAAGTCTGAGGAGTTAAAGCAATCTCAGGAACAAGGTAAATTGCAGTTTTATTAATCTCAAGTACAGCTTTAATCGCATGCAAATAAACTTCAGTTTTACCACTCCCAGCGACACCATTTAACAAAAATTTTTGATATTTATGATCCGAGACTGTTGTCTTGATTTTATCAATTGCTAGTTGTTGGTACTTAGTAGGTTTTAAAAAATTTTGGCTTTTAGTTGGATAATCAAAGGGGTCTTTTAGCTTACGATTACTAGCCTGCCATTTTTTTGGAAGAATCCCCCAAAGTGCTTCCCCAAGAGAACAGAAATAGTATCTATGCATCCAAACGGCTAAATCAAAAAGTTCTTTTGTTATGAGTGGTTCTTTATCAAGAATTTCTATAATTGGTTTTAAGTTTTTAGTTTCTAAAGAGGCAGATAATGGTTGAGGAACTCCGCTAATTTCCAAGGTTGGCACAACAACACCTATTGTTTCTTTAGTGCCTAGTAATACCTTAACGCGTGAACCAACCATAACATTATTTGAAGCTAAATAACTAAAAATTGTTTGTACTGGGATTGGAAATGCTACTGAAATTATTTTTTGTATTTTTTTGTCCAAGTTAACACCAATCTAACTTATAGCAAGATAATATTTTATAAGAATATTCGTGTCAAATAAAATACTTACCGTATCTATTAAAAATTGCCATATATCAATTAATCTTTAAACATCTGAAAAATATTGTACATTAAGGTATATAAAAAAATTAAATTAATCAAAGGTAAAAATAGAAATTATGAGATAAATGCAATAAATTTATTAGTTTGAAAAATTTTAGATTTTAAAAATTAAAAAAACTCATTTGATTAATTTTTAACAATCTGTCTAATAAAATGTGATTGCTCAAAAACAATAGCTTTAACATCTTCCAACATAGAGGATAAAACTTGCTTTTTGATCTCAATAGCGTCTTTCCAATTAGATAAAACAGCATAATATCCTAAAGAATCCGTAATACCGGAAATAGTCTCATGCTCTAGATCATGTTGCATCTTAAAAATACGCTTTGCTTTATTCAAGTCTTCCTCTGTTAGAATAAATTTTTCCTGCAAAATTTTATCAATTGCAGGTAAATTACTATATTCACAAACTCCATACACAATAAAAGTCGCCCCATATTTATGATGAGAAAAATCAGTACCAATACTCCAAACAAGCCTCTCATCTTGTTTAAGTCTCTTATAAAAAATAGAACTAATCCCACCACCAAGCATTATATCTAATAAATATATTGCAGGATGGAACGAAGCATTGTATGCATAAGCAAAATATGTCTGACTAACAGATGGCATTTTTTTCACATGATATTCTTTTGCAAGAAGCTTATGTGGATGATAATCTACCGTTTCATAAGTCTGTACTTTTTTATTAATATTAAAATATTTATTACTAAGTGCTAAAACCTTTTCAGTAGAGGTATCTCCCGCAATTACAAGACTTAAATTAGCAGGATAATAAAACTTATCATAGTAATAATGTAGATCATCTCGTGAAATATTAAGAATATTTTTTTTATTACCTATAATAGGGTTAGCATAATTATGCCCTTTAAAATAATGCTTATAAAGCTCCTGCCATAAAACATTCCAAGGGTTATCTTCTCCACGCTGAATCTCCTCTGTAATAACACCTCGTTCCAAATCTAAATTATTTTGTTCAATATCTAGATTAAACGCCATATTACTTAGGACATCAAAAGCTTTTTCTATATAATTTTTGTGAAGAGTTGCATAGTAATGTGTATAATCAAAAGAAGTTGCAGCATTCATATACCCACCAGCAAAATCCTCTATTTCTTTCGTTAAAGAATTGTTTGCATACTTCTTGGTATCTTTAAAAAGCATATGCTCTAAAAAGTGAGAAATACCATTAACTTTTAATTTTTCATTCACACTCCCCACATTAGCCCAAAGATTAACATTAGTAATAGGTAAGTTATTCATCGGATAAAAAAAGACCTGCAAACCATTATCAAGTTTAAATATCTTAATATCATCAATATTTCTCATTTTTTCATTTTACCATAAATAGTTTATTATCAATAAACTAACCTCAAAAGAAGTCAAACATTATTTTAAAATTTTCAATAGTATGTTCAAAAAATTCTAATCTGTTATTGAGCCTAAAATTGAATGTTTTGTATCCTCATCAAAAATCTGCATTTTTTGAAGATTAAAAACAATATCAATATCTTGCCCAGACTTTGCTCTGTTTTGTGACTCTACTGTTGCAATAATTTTTTGCTCACCAATATTTAAAAGTAAATGAGTATGTGATCCCATGGGTTCAACAACATCAACAGTAACTCCAGCAGTATTATCAATATTAGAAGATGTTGCATAAAGTTTATCATAAATATCTTCAGGTCTCATCCCCAAAACGACATTTTTGTTAAGATAAGAAGTAAGTTT
Organism: bacterium; assembly: GCA_024222485.1. Classification (GTDB taxonomy): domain Bacteria; phylum RUG730; class RUG730; order RUG730; family JAAEPJ01; genus JAAEPJ01. The sequence continues at coordinate 11,704 of JAAEPJ010000071.1, forward strand.
ATCTTCAAAATTCTTAGGAACTCTCAGTTCAAATGCTATATCTTTTAAATAAAGCATGTCATTTTTTTCAATAATGCAACAATTTAAAAAATTCATAGGAGGAGAACCAATAAAACCAGCGACAAACTTTGAGGTGGGATTATCATAAAGATTAAGAGGATCAGATACCTGTTGGATCACACCATCTTTCATAACTACAATTTTATCTCCCATAGTCATTGCCTCAACCTGATCATGAGTCACATAAATCATTGTTGTCTGAAGGTTTTCATGTAATTTTTTAATTTCGGCACGCATGGTCCCACGCAGTTTTGCATCAAGATTAGAAAGAGGTTCATCAAATAAAAAAACCGAAGGTTTTCTTACAATCGCACGACCAACGGCCACACGTTGTCTTTGTCCTCCAGAGAGTGCTTTCGGTTTTCGTTCAAGCATTGTTGTAATGCCCAAAATTTCAGAAGCTTCACGGACTCGATAATCAATTTCCTTTTTAGGAAACTTACGAAGCTTTAAACCAAATGCCATATTATCATAAACCGTCATATGTGGATAAAGTGCATAATTTTGAAAAACCATTGCAATATCACGATCTTTAGCAGGCACATCATTAACCAACCTATCACCAATATGAATCTCTCCATGAGAAATGTCTTCAAGCCCCGCAATCATCCGCAATGTTGTCGACTTCCCACAACCTGATGGTCCCACCAAAACACAAAATTCTTTATCCGCAATTTCAAGATTAACATCCTTAACAGCCTGAAACCCGCCATGATATATCTTCTCAATATGAGTTAAAGTAACCTTCGCCACAATCGTAGCCTCCCTATTTATTAATTAAAAAAATCAGAAAATATCTATTAAACTATCAAATATTTAAGTTATTTTTAATAATTTGATGATATTCTTGTATTGGTTTGACATCATAATCTTCTTTAATCAAAGCTTCTATCCCACAAACGACGGCTTCCGCTCCAGAAATTGTTGTAACCAGTGGAACACCTTGCAAAACGGCTGCTGTTCTAATACTACTTTGATCCTTCTGAGGAACGCTACCACTTGGAGTGTTGATTAAAAGATCAATATCCCCACTCTTAATTAAATCAACAATATGTGGTCTTTTCTCATGAATTTTTGGGACATCAACAACTAAAATACCTGTATCTCTAAATGAAGCAGCTGTCCCACTTGTTGCATAGATCTTAAAACCTAGGTCATACAAATCTTGAGCAACTATCCTAGCCTTATTTTTATCATTATTTTTAACACTAATAAAAACATTCCCTTTTTTAGGTAAGTTTTGCCCTGCGGCAATTTGAGCTTTAGCAAATGCTTTACCATAGTCTTTATCAACCCCCATAACTTCGCCAGTAGAGCGCATCTCAGGGCTTAAAAAGACATCTGACCCTAAGAATCTAGTAAATGGGAAAACCGATTCTTTAACACAATAGTAAGGCGGAACAACCTCTTTGGTGAAATCTAAATCTTTGAGCTTATATCCCAGCATAATTTTCGTCGCTAACTTTGCAAGGGGCACACCAATAGCCTTTGAAATAAAAGGAACTGTTCTTGATGCACGAGGATTAACTTCAATTAAATAAATTTCCTCATCTTTATAGGCATACTGAATATTCATTAAACCTTTGACATTAAGTTCTTTCGCCAATGCTATTGTTGCCGTCCTAATTTCATTAAGAATTAATTGAGATAATGAATGTGGAGGCAATACCATTGCAGAATCACCAGAATGAATCCCTGCTTCCTCAATATGTTCTAAAATACCAGCAACAACGAAAGTTTCTCCATCAGATATCATATCAACATCAATCTCAATAGCATCTTCTAAAAACTTGTCAATCAAAATCGGATGATCAGAAGAAACAAGTGTTGCTTTATGAAGATATTCTTCCAACTCTTGGTCATTATATATAATTTCCATCCCACGCCCGCCAAGGACATAAGAGGGTCTAACTAAAACAGGATAATCAATTTTATGAGCAACTTTTTTTGCCTCATCAAACTTAAAAACTGTTGAGTTTAATGGCTGCTTAAGACCCAACTTTTCAAGGAGTTGCTTAAATCGTTCTCGATCCTCTGCTCTATCAATCGAGTCAGAGCTAGTCCCTAATATTTTTATACCTTTTTTCTCTAAAGGAATGGCTAGGTTAAGTGGTGTCTGACCACCTAATTGCACAATAACTCCTTCCGGCTGTTCTTTTTCTAAAATATTTAACACATCTTCTTCCGTTAATGGTTCAAAATAAAGACGATCTGATGTATCATAGTCAGTAGAAACTGTTTCAGGGTTAGAATTAACAATAATGGCTTCATAACCTATTTCTTGAAGTGCATAGGCGGCATGACAACAACAATAATCAAACTCAATGCCTTGCCCGATTCTATTAGGTCCACCCCCTAAAATCACAACCCTTTTTTTCATAGCTATAATCTCCAGTAAAAAAATATATTTCAGAAGCCTAAGGACCTTAATTATTTAAGATTCTCAACTTTACATTGGATGATTGTTCCATCCTCAAGTTTAACACCAAACTGCTCTTTAAGAATATCTCGACTGATTACCAGCCCCTTCCCCTCTCCAACTATTTCTACTTGCTTTTTAATATGTGGAAAATCTTTCTCCATTTCTTTATACTGAGAATGTTCATATTCTAAACAACATAAAAGCCGGCCACATGCACCAGATATTTTAGCAGGATTTAAGGAAATTTTTTGGTCCTTAGCCATATCAATCACAATTGGTTTAAAATTTCTCAAAAAGTTTTTACAACAAAGAACACGACCACAATGTCCAATCCCACCAAGCATTTTACTTTCATCTCTAACACCTATTTGAACCATCTGGATCTTTGTAGAAAATTCAAAACTTAACTCTTTAATTAAGGCACGAAAATCTACACGGTTACTCGCAGTATAATAAAAAAATAATTTTTTCCGATGAAAAGTATATTCTAAAAAAGTTAATCTCATTTTAAGATCATACTTTTTTATTGTATCTTTACATTTATATTTAAGCTTACTAACTGCCTCTTCATTTTCTTTTAAAACAGTCATATCCGTCGCGCTTACCAAGCGTTCAACATAATATTTTTTATTTACATTAACCTTTTTGTCGGTTTCAACAACCTTAGCCGATTCAAGTACATTCTCAGTCTTTATTAAAATCATATTGCCTTTAGCAATACAGGTATTCCCTGGATCAACATATGCAGTCTCTTTAGTTTTGCGAAAAATAACTCGCGCAAGTGCCGCCACTCTAGCCTCCCAAATATAAATAGATTCATTTTTAGTTTAAAAATGCAAATAAAGCCATGCCCAAATCAACCTTGGATTAACATTCCTTTCAAAGTATTTTCTGGCTTTTAAGATATTTTCTATTCTTTTCTTATTCTCAGGAATTTTAAGATCATCTAATTTTACTTTATTTAAAAAAAAAGTCAAAAAAGCAGAGAAGTTTTCTTTTTCTTTCGCAAGCTTCTCAAACTCTCTCTGCATATTAGAGGTCGTATCATTATTTAAAAAATGTTCATATACTTTCATAAAATTATCATTCAGGTTATTCTCACTATTAGCTAAAAAAGAAAAAGCATCCTTTAAGCTTTGTCCCGCAGTTATAATTGCATTTTTTATTTGATCATTTGCATAATCAACAGATGCAGGATTATTTTTGATTATCTTAAATTTAGACTGATAACTTAATGGTTGAAAAGTAACAACTTGACATCTTGAAATTATTGTTTTAAGCAAGCCAGTAAAAGAACTCGTCAAAAGAATGATAACAGTAAAGGCAGGTGGCTCTTCTAAAGTTTTCAAAAAACAATTATTCGCTTCTTTAGTCATTCGCTCAGCATCTTCAATAATAAATACACGATACTTCGCCTCAGTGTTAGTAAATTGCAATGACCTTTGAATATCTCTAATTAAATCAATAGAAATATTAGCTTTTTCACGCGTATAAAGCTTAACTTCAGGATGATTAAACCGATTAATTTTCTTACAACTAAGACACTGATCACAGCCAGCAGCATCGCAGTTCAGTAGTTTAGCAAACTCTAATGCCGCTAAAGTTTTCCCAGAAGAATTAGATCCTGTGAAAATATAGGAATGTGCTATTTTCTTATGCTTGATAATATTTCCAAGAATAGTAACTGCGCGTTCTTGTCCGATAACTTTAGAAAAAGCAATTGACATTTTTTTTCACCTTTTCAAAAACCTGCTCAATATTAAAATCTTTTACATTAATCACTTTAAAGCGTTTCTTCTCTCTAATAGCAATTTTTTTAAACCCATTCCTCACTTTTTCTTGAAACTCCTTACCCTCAAGCTCCATACGATCGTGATTATTTAAACGGCTAAAAGTTATCTCAGGTTCATGATCAAAAAATAAAGTTAAATCTGGCTTAAGGTTGTCTATAGCAAAATTATTGATCACCTCAATAATAGAGATATCTAGGTTCCTAGCATAGCCTTGGTATGCAAAAGTAGAATCAGAAAACCTTTCACAAATAACCACTCCACCTTTCTCAAGAAATGGTTTAATAGTTTTAGATACATGTTCACTGCGTGCTGCAACCATTAATAACAATTCTGTTCTTCCAGAAATTATCAAGTTTGGATCAAGTAAAATTGTACGGATTTTCTCAGAAACATCAGAGCCACCAGGTTCACGAGTCAATAAAACATTTTTATTGTGACTTTCGCAATATTCTGCTAAAAGCTTCGCCTGAGTAGTTTTACCTGAGCCATCAATACCTTCAATTGTAATAAACATTCTTTATATTCCTTAACTCCCTAAGAAATTAAATATTTTGATAAATCAATTCTAACCCTTTTATTGTAAGATCTTGATCTGCAACCTCAAATACAGCTTTTTCTTCAGCAAAAATAGCTGTATACCCCCCAGTTAAAATAACCCTTGGATTCCCTAACTGTTTTTTAAAATATATGATACTTCCCAAAAAACCATAATATATTCCCGATTGAATATTTTCTTTAGTATTGCCAGCAATTAAATGGTCCGGCTTCTTAAAATCTATCTTTGGCAGCTTGGAAGTTAAAGCAGAAAGGGCATTAATTGTCATCCCAATCCCAGGCAAAATAACACCACCAATATATTCTTTATGCTCATTAATAATATCAATAGTTGCCGCAGTACCTATATCGACAACCATACAAGGGGCATCATAAAGTTGAATGGCTGCAATAGCATTAACCAAACGATCAGACCCAATTTCTTCAGGGTTGGCATAATTAATCGCCAAATCAAGGTTCAAGCCTGATACAAATTTAGGATTGATGTTAAAGTATTTCTTAATCGCTAAGCTAATCACTTTGTTCAATTCAGGCACAACACTTGAAATTAATGCATCTTTAATTTCAAGTGACTCTGTTGCAAATTTCAAATTAAGTGCAAAATCATCAATAGTTGCCGATTTATTCGTTGTAAAACGAAAAGAGTTAATAATGATATTCGTATTCCCAACATCAATCAATAAAACTTTATTTTTGTTATATTTATCAAGCATTTTCTTAGTTATAGATCCTTCTCTAAAGCTGTTTAAGTATCTGTAAACCTATAGCCAACACCCTCGACAGTTTCAATACATTTGCCATACCTGCCAAGTTTTTTTCGTAAATTTTCTACATGTTTATCAATCGTACGCGTATTCCCATAATAATCGTAACCCCAAATATTTTCCATCAAATATGATCGATCTAGGACAACTCCTTGCTTTGACAAGAAAAAAGATAAAATACGAAACTCTTTTGGTGTTAAAACCATTTCTTTTTTATTTAGCATAATTTTATGCTCATCAACATGCAGTTTTAAATGAAGAGACTCTAGGACCTTTTTAGGTTGAGCGATCTCGCCTCTACGCCTAAGTACGGCATTTATCCTCGCAATAAGAACATTCAACTTGAACGGCTTTGTCACATAATCATCTGCGCCAACCTCAAGCCCCCTCACAATATCATCAGTTGTCACATGTTTAGCTGTAATCATAATAATAGGAATATTTTTAGTCTGCTCATTAATTTTTAAAATATTACAAACATCCCAACCTGAAACACTACCAAGCTCTAGATCTAAAACAATCATATCAATATTTTTCTCAGAAGATAATTTAATAGCTGTTGCAGCATTGCGTGCAGTAAAAACAGTAAAGTCTTCCTCTGTTAAAGCATCTTTTATTAAAATTAAAATATCCGGTTCATCATCAACCACTAAAACTTTGATTGAATTCATGATTAAACACCCCTTTTATTTTCACTCAATAAATAAGAATATACTAAAAAAAAAAATTGCAACCACACTAAAGTATTTAACCTCTAAATTGTAATTTAATAATTTTTTATTTTTTGATCAATTGTTCTGCATACTCAACTGCGCTTTTAAATAAGTAGTAACCATCTGCAAACTCAGATATTGAGCTGTTTTTTTTATCTGTCCAATCAGGTGTCTGCCAAATATTAAATGCCCTCTCAGGATGTGGCATCATGCCTAAAACATTCCCAGCTTTATTACATATTCCTGCAATCGCATTAACTGCTCCATTAGGGTTTCTTGGATAATCAACTTCATTTCCATTCTCATCAGAATACCTAAATGCCACCAACTTATTATCTTCAATTTGTTTTAAAATATTATCATTTAAAGTCAAAAACTTTCCTTCTGCATGTGCAGATGGAATCTTAATAATTTCAGGTAAATACTTTAAAAAAGGGGATGTATTATTAACCTTTTTAAGATGCACCCAACGACACTCAAACTTATCAGAATTATTTAAAGTCAAAGTTGTATATTGTTGCTCATCAATAACACCATCAAGACCAGGCAAAAGACCTGTTTTAACCAAAACCTGAAAACCATTGCAAATCCCAAGAACAAGCCTGCCACTTGCAACAAATTCTTTTAACGAGTTTCGCAACTTATATTTCATTTCATTAGCCAAAATCTTGCCAGCTGAGATATCATCACCATAGGAAAATCCACCGGGAATCGCAAGAATTTGATAATCCAAAACATCAACTTTTTTCGCTATTAATTTATTTACATGCACACAATCAACATCACAACCAAGCTCTTTAAACGCTTGAACAGTTTCTTGATCACAATTTGTCCCAGCAGTTCTTAAAATGATTACACTCGGGTTCATTTCATGTCTCCGTTTATTTTATTATTATAATTAACTTTTTTTTAAAAGCAAAACAGCCAAGCTAAGAAAAAAATATTTTCTTAGGCTAATTGATTATAATTAACCTTTTTAAAAGTTAGGAAAAAAATTCATATATTTATACAGAAAGCAAGAAAGCGAATCTATTTATAATCGCTCGACTTTTTCTTTAGCTAACTTAGTATACCTGATAATTTCTTCAAAAGACTTACCGTCGACTTTCATCTCTCTCGCAATCTCAACCGCTTTTTCAAGCTTCCCTTTACGCTCACCAAGCTCAATCCCCTGTTCCTGACCTATTTGTTGCCCTTGTTTCACACCAGCTTCTAAGCCTTCAAGGACCCCAAGCTTTCTGCCCTCTGCTTGTTGCTCTCGTTTCAACTTAAAGTATAATTCATCCATGCCATAATTTCTCGCTATACTGTAAAAATTATCATTGCCTACAATCATGTGATCATAAAATACAATGCCACCTTTTTTTGTAATATGTAATAATTCTTTAGTAAACTCAATATCTGCTTCACTCGGCTGTGGATTACCTGATGGATGATTATGTAACAAAACAATACCATAAGCATTAAGTGGAATAGAAGCCCTAATTGTTTCAAAAGGACGGCGGGTAATAGTATGCAAATTCCCGATGGCAATAACTTCATAACAAATAATTTTTAAATTTATATCTAAGCTAATTGTAATCAATTTTTCCTTTCTATCACTCTCCAAATCTTTAAATAAGTCAAACAACACTTCTTGATCAACCGAGCCCAAATCAGCAAATTTTGAGTTAACTTGTTTTTCCTTGAACTGAATACTTACTTCTCGCAAATATCCGTAATCTTTTTTTTCAGACGGTGCCATCTTTACCCTCTTTTGTCATCTTCATCCTCTCTAATGATAGGAGGAACATTCCCTTGTATTTCATCACACATCTGTTTTTTTACATCAACAATTCCATTTTTAATTAATTTTTCTATAAATCTATCTTCAAAATCTAAATCTAAATTATAAAGTTTCAGCTCTATATCCTCGCTTACATGCCTAGCTTTTAACAAAATATATTCTATTTTATTTTCTAAAAAATAAGATAAATACAAATGATTTGATATAAAATAATCATTAGCCGCGTCATTTAACTCAGCTAACCTTTTTAAGTAAGACTTCTCTATTATTTTTTTTATAATTTTTTCTTTTATTGAATTTGTAGCCTCATGTATTTGCCTCATTTTATATTCATACAAAATTAAGGTAGCCTCAGAACCAATTTTATTTTTATCATACTCCTTAAGAGGAATAAAATTTCTCGTTTTTTCTATTAAGGAGTATAATTCTTTTTTATCTTCTAAAGATAAAAAGTTACGCTTAGAATCTTTCTGAACATGTTCCCATAATTTATCTCTAGAAAACTTATGTAAAATACTTATATAACCTTGAAACCCTATCAAATATTGTGATAGATACTCATCTAATTCCTTTAAAATTCTCAATAACTCCGAATAAATAATATTTCGCTTTTTAATAAAAATATCGACATTACTTAGTTCTTTCTGATATTGTGATCGTTGGGTTTCCTTAATAACTTCTAATTCAGACTTATACTCCTTTAAATCATTAGAAAATAAAAAATTTAAAATTTTCCCTCTCGCATTATAAATATAAACAAAACATATAAGCAAAATAATACACATTATAATGACATTTATTAAAATTACCATTTTACACTCTTAAATGCTTTTTCTAAATCATTAATGTCCACATCAATACAAATATTAGCATTATCTTTAACGAGCAACTTTTTAGAATCATTTACCATGCCAAGCTTGAGACATATTAACTGCTTATCGGCAAATTTAGCTTCAAAATCAGCTTTAGAAGAAGTTGAAATCTCAACAATAAACCTTGAACATGATTCTGAAAATAATTTTGTATAACTATTCAATCTATTATTGACATCAGAAATATCAATCTCAGCACCCATCCCACCTGCAAATGCCATTTCAGAAAGAGTAACAGCTAGACCTCCCTCTGAACAGTCATGGATTGAAGTAATAAGCTCCTCATCAATAATTTCATTCATTCTATCCATTGTTTTTTTTGAAGTTTTTAAGTCGACTTTTGGCAAATTTGTGGTTTCAATATTATTAATAACATTAAAAATACTTCCACCTAGCTCATCCTCTGTTTCACCAATTAAATAAAGCAAATTACCGCTTTGTTTAAGATTCATAGTTAAGCACTTGCGAATATCTTTTAAAACTCCTATAGATGAGATTAATAAGGTTCCAGGGATTGATAAAAGGTTCCCCTCTTTATCGAGATAAGTATTATTTAAACTGTCTTTACCCGAGATAAAGGGAATGCCATAAACAAGTGAAGCATCATGGCAAGCTTTAGCCGCACGCACAATACCTGCAAGCTCTTTTTTATCTTCAGGGTCACCCCAACAAAAATTATCTAAAAATGCCGCACGCTCAAGAACCCCGCCTGTACAAATCATATTCCGCATTGCTTCATCAATGTTGGCTAAACTCATCCAATAAGGATCAACTTTACCATACTCATGGTTTATCCCACAACTTACTGAAACTCCCTTAAAACTCTCAGCAACTGGTCTAACAACCGCCCCATCTCCAGGACCTTCATGCTTCCCCTGAATAGGCTTAATAACACTAGAACCTTGGACTTCATGATCATATTGACGGATTACCCATTCTTTAGAGCAGACATTAGGGTGATTTAAAATTTTAAGTAAAACCTTATTTGCATCTATTTTGGGATATTTAGCTGTTTTCAATAATACTCCAGGCCATTCTGCATACCGTTTATAACGGGGAACTCCTCCATGTAAAAACTCCATATCTAAATCACAAACAATATCATTCTCATATTTTAAAACAAGTCTACCTGTATCTGTAAAATTACCTAAAACAGCAACCTCAACATCTTCCTCTTTAAAAACCTTTGTTAGTTCAAGTAAGTTTTCAGGCTGAACAGCTAAAACCATCCGCTCCTGTGCTTCCGACACCCATATTTCCCAAGGTTTTAAACCTTGGTACTTTAAAGGACATTTATCTAAAGACATCTCAACACCTGTTTCTTCCCCTAATTCGCCAACAGCAGAAGAAAAACCACCGGCACCACAGTCTGTTAACCCACGATAAAGACCTTTATCACGAGCAACCAGTAAAGTATCTAAAATCTTTTTTTCAATAATAGGGTGCCCTATCTGGACTGCACTCGACTCTGTGTTTTCATCTAAAGCAAGCGAAGAAAATGTTGCCCCATGAATACCATCCCGACCAGTCCTGCCACCAACAGCCACAATATAATCACCAGCTAATACAGCTTTATCCACCATTGACTTTGGCATAATACCTGCTGTTCCTGCATATACTAGTGGATTACAAGTAAAGCCTTCATCAAATACCACGGCACCATTAATAGTAGGAATCCCCATTCTATTCCCATAATCCCGTACACCTTCAACAACACCTTTCATGATCTGCTTTGGATGAAGCACACCTTTTGGGAGGTTATCCCACCCCTCATCAGGCTCACCAAAACAAAAAACATCCGTATTAAAAATTGGTTTTGCCCCAAGTCCGACCCCTAAAATATCACGAATTACACCACCAATCCCTGTTCCTGCACCCCCATAAGGCTCAAGTGCTGAAGGATGATTATGTGTTTCAACTTTAAACGCGACACCATTGTCTTTATCAAATTCTATAACACCAGCATTATCTTTGAATACTGACCAACACCACTCTTTATTTAACTTATTTGTTGCTTCAACAATCGTTGACTTTAAAAGGTTATCAATAATTTCTATCTTACCATTTTGATCTTTATATTCGACTACACCCATTAATGTTTTATGCTTACAGTGTTCACTCCAAGTCTGAGCAATTGTTTCGAGTTCGACATCCGTAGGATTCCGTCTGATGGTTTTATAGTAATCTTGTACCGCTTGCATTTCTTTAAGATTTAAGGAAAGCAAATTATCCTTACTAAGCGTTATCAGGTCATCCGCATTACAGTCCAGCAATTCAATATAAGTAAAGTTATCCGATTTTATTTTAGTAATTTCTGTCATTTTTATCTCCGTATTTAATATAACTATTATAAATTATAATATAGTTCCAAGTATATAATTTCAGATAAAGTTACCTCAAGCTATACTCATGTATCACTGAATTCATTAAAAGTTTCCTTATAAGCTCGTCTACCTCTTGTTTATCAACTTCTTGTGAAATTAAGTACCTAGAACCTGTATGGACATTAGCTTGATGATTAATACCAATAGTCCTTATCCCTCTTTCAATCGTCTCCCCAACAGGATCAGTAACACCATTTTTCAGCCAAATATCAGCAAGATAAACATCTTGATAAGGAGATTCCCTATCGGTCGAGGCAACCCTATAGTCTTGAGTAACCGGATCAACTAAAAGCTCTTGTGCAATTAAATTAAGTTCATCACAACTCATTTCAACATTAATTTTATACAGTCGTTCTGTTTTTAAGTTAAAACTAGTTTGGAACCCTGCAGCTTTAATCTCTTTTAATATTGCTTTTGAATTTGTATCAAATTCAGCTTTTTTATAATATACCTCTATAATATTCATCTATTTCAAACTTCCTTTTTTTGTTCTTTAAAATCTCTAAAAAGGCAACCTACTATTATTTTCTATTATATTGATAAAAACCAAGAACTGATGGAGTCCTTTCTCTTACGAAAAATAATAATCCCTTTTCTATCTTAACAAGTTTTTTTCTCCCCTTTTTAATATCTCATCCTTTATTTCAATAGCCAATTATTTCTCCTGACAATAGATTAGTATTTTCCTTACGCCTCAACGGTATATTTTTGTTAAATATCTATACAGAAAAACTATAAATATTCTAGCGTTTATATGCCTCAATACATAGGCTTATACCCCATTATACTCTAGTCCATTGGATATAAAATATCATTAAAATTTGAACAATCAAAAACCTGACCATAAATAAAAAACTGCTATTTCTATGGGTTATGTCTCAAAAAAACCTAAAGGATACAATAAAAAATTCTAAAAAAATACTTGATCAATTTATTTAATCAAAAGGTCACAAACTTCTTGATACTTAGCAACTGTCTTATCTACTATTTTTTTTGGTAACTCCGGTACTGGCAGATTTTTATCCCACTTTAAATCTTTTTCTAAATAGTCTCGTACAATTTGTTTATCATAGCTATCTTGTGATTTTCCAGATTGATAAGTACTAACATTCCAAAACCTTGATGAATCCGGAGTCAAGACCTCATCAATTACAATAATCTCCCCATCTACAACACCAAACTCAAACTTTGTATCTGCAATAATAATGCCTTTAGTCAAAGCATAATCAGCAGCAGAATTATAAAGAGCAAGGCTTTTTTCTTTTAAGATATTAAATGTTGCTTGACCTATTATTTTAACAGCTTCCGCCTCAGAAATATTAACATCATGATCACCAACTTCAGCCTTAGTCGATGGTGTAAAAATTGGTTCTGGTAATTTTGAGCTATTTAAAAATCCTTCAGGCAAGGAAATACTACAAACTGTGCCACTATCTTGATATTCTTTAAGTCCTGACCCTGCTATATAGCCACGCACAATACATTCAATATCAATTCTCTCTGCTTTTTTTACAAGCATTGATCTGCCTGCCAACTCTTCTTTGTAGGCATGTAATTCTTTGGGGTATTGGTCTACATCAGCACTAATAAAATGGGTAGGCACAACTTCTTTTAATTTATCAAACCAAAAAACACTAAGTTTTGTTAAAAACTTCCCCTTATTCACAATAGGTGTCGGTAATATATGATCAAAAGCTGAAATACGATCACTCGTTACAATCAGTAGTTTATCGTCTAAATCATAAACATCCCGTACTTTTCCCTGATTTAAAAGCTTAATTGGTAAAATTGACATAATTAAGATCCTCCGTATTTAATAGATAAAAATAAATTATTTTTACTTAATATATTAGGTAATAAAAAGTGGAATATACAATAATTTTGATATTTAAACTCAGTAATCAAAAATAAAGGTGATCTCCTTTTGAGATAAAATCAACTAACAGATTTTTTAATAATATATTTTTATGGATATAAAGGTCAATATTAATATCTATGTTTCAGTATTAATAAATAAATTATTAATAAAATAATAAAAAACTTTTTTCTCTAAGCAATGCTTTTCCTTTACCTTCATAAGATTTAAGCGGATGCTTTGAACAAATCTAGATTTTTCCAATCTTTCTCATAAATATTTAGCAAAGTTTTATTACTATTCAATATTTTATTAAATAACAACATAAAAGTATTATGCTTATTCAATACATATAATCCCAACTCTACTTTATTTTTTCTAGGCAGAGATAAAGGGTTAAGATAAATAGAGCTATTTATCTGTTTCATAATAACGACTTTATCTACCTTTTTTGAAAAAGGGAACTCAGTATGAGCTAAACTTAAGCTTTGTTCAGAAGGAGATGCCGCCCAAATAATTTCTTCATGACTATTAAAATAAACTTCTTTAGAAAAATTCTTTACCCCAAGCTTACTTGTTGGTCTTAAAAATTTCCAAAATTTTTCCACACTAATATTTAGAAATTCAGAATATTCGCCCCTCCAACCAAATGCAGGAATAACATTTTGAAGCTCTTCTAATAATTTAGATCCTAGGTATCTCCTCTCACCCGCTGAAAGAACTTCAATCTTATCTGTAAATAATTCATCATTAAGGCTTCTGCACAGGCTTAGTTTTTTTTGATTGTTACTTAAAATTTACTTTTTAAATCCAAAAATAGATTTTTATTTTAAAAGTAAAAAAAATATTGCTATATTTCTAAGCTTTTTTAGTTTTTTGACTCCAAAAATCGACATTTTGACACAAATCTTAACCTTAATATTACTTTTTAAGCAATTTCTACCTTGTTTATCGCTTTAAGCAAATTAAAACACACAGATTTTAAAATGAATTCTGCTTCAACTTTTTCTCGTGTAATATAACGAGAACGCCAATAATTAAACCGCCTTTTTAAAGTGCCA
>JAAEPJ010000072.1 GCA_024222485.1 bacterium
GTTGGATAAATGATTATAATTATGATTTTCCACATCAGAGCCTTAATTATTTAACACCTAATCAATATTATCATAAAGAACTTAAAGTTGCTTTATAAAACTCTCCCATTTTTTTCTTGACTAAAAGGGGTACATTACACATAAGCTTTAGAGATCTATCCCTTATTTTATAGCCTAGTTTCTTACGTTATTTATAAATGCCATTGAAAAATTTTTCTTCTGATGCGTTTTTAAACTTTAAACATTTTCCATACAAAAATTAAATTTCTTACTTTGATAAGGTTGTATAGTATCAAAAATCTCTTTTTAATATCACTTAATAAGTCTTATTCCTGTTTCTTCAAGCTTAATAATTTTTTGTTTATATAAATAACTTATTGCAAGCTTATAAGATTTCTTACTTATCCCTAAAAAATTATAAATTATTTGAGGGGAAGATTTATCATTTATGGCAATAAACCCCTGGTTTTCTCTAAGTTTTTTGATGATTTCATCTGCTAAAGGGATAACTTTAAGATAGCCTGTTTGATTTAAAGAAAGATCAATTTTTCCATCCTCTCTAATTGTTTTAATAAACCCTTTTACCTTTTACCTTTTGCCCTATCTTTAACCCTTGAAATACTTCATTGCCATAAAGAATTCCTAAATAATTATTATTTATCAAAGCTTTATAGCCAAGTTTAATTTTTTTATATATCAATAAATCCACACTCATGCCTTGTTTAAAATTATGTAAAGAATGGTCAATAAATTTTTCTATTTTTTCAGAAGCGGCTATTAATGTATTTTTTTTATCAATATATGCGTACACTAAATAGTATCCATTTTTTTGTATCTTACCCACTTGTTCATTATTTGGAAGCAATAAATCTTTATCAAGCCCCCAGTCTAAGAATGCTCCAAAACTATTAACAGAAACAACTTTTAATAAAGATATTTGATTCACCATAACATACGGCTTTTGTGTTGTTGCAATAATACGATCTTCTGAATCGAAATAAACAAAAACCTCAAGGATACTCCCTACTCCTGTCTTTGGTGGAATGAACTTAGTAGGAAGTAAAATCTCCCCAAACTCCTTCCCATCTAAGTAAAGACCAAAATCTAATATTTTTAAAACAGATAGTTTATTTATTCTTCCGATATGAAGCATCTTAATATTCCTTTATCTTGTAAAATTTATTTTGAGACTTTACGCTTTAAGTTATCAGAAAATTCTTTTTTTAGTTTCAAATAGCTCTCAAAGCGTTTCAGTTTGAGCGAGCCATTATTTAATGCTTCTTTCACCGCACAATTAATTTCTTTTATATGGCTACAATTACGAAATTGACAGTTTAACGCTAATTTTTCAATATCATCAAAGACAAGTTTTAATCCTTTTTGATCTCCACATACTTGTATTTCTTTGATGCCAGGAGTATCAATAACGATACCACCTCCTGGAATAAGCAATAACTCTTTAAAAGTAGTCGTATGACGCCCTCGACTCCCCATTTTACTCACTTCCTTTACCTTAAAATACTCAGAATGAAGCAAGGCATTAATAATGGTTGATTTCCCAACACCAGAGGAACCTAAAAAAGATGCTGTTTTGCCTGGTTTGATATAATTTTTTAAAATTTCTAAACCAGTAGATTTAACCGCACTAATTATATGAACAGCAACGCCATTAGCAATTCTTTCAACGGACTTTTTTCGGAACTCGACCTCGGGACAAATATCAGACTTATTCAATAAAATAACGGGTGTAGCACCACTTTTTAAAGCCATAGATAGATAACGTTCAATACGCCTTAAATTAAAATTCAAGTCTAAACCAACAACAATAAAGACAGTATCAATATTAGCGACAATTACTTGTTCATCACTAATATTCCCTGTAACTTTACGGATAAAAGCACTTTTACGTGGAAGAGTGACATGAATAATCGCTTTTTTTTCATTCGGCAAAATAGAAACGACAATCCAGTCTCCTACTGTAGGAAAATTACTTTTACTCTTGGTCTTAAATTTAAACTTACCAGTTAAAATACACAAAAACTCGCCATCTTCATTAACAGCAATATACTTCCCTTTATTTTCTCGAATTATACGCATGACAGCATAATTTTTATTACGATATTGGTCATAATGATTATAAAAAAAAGAATTCCATCCTAAACTCAAAAGTTGCATTGTACTTTCCCTTCAATAAATTTCTTTAGCTTCATTATAGTAAAATTAAAATATCTGTCAGTAAATCTCCTATTTCTTTCTTCTCATTTAGAGATCATTTCAGTTGATTGACTAATAAATTCTCAAATAAATCTCTATTCTTAAAAAAGCAGACAAGCACGCTTTTATATATCTTCGTATTTTCTAATTCTTTAAAAATACCTCCGATACCAGCAACTTTCCTTAACCCTCATTTCTAAAGGAGTATCTGTAGAGAATATTTTCTTCTAAAAGCATGGAAAAAAAGTTAAAAATAATCCTTAATTTCAACTTTAGATAATTTTTTGCTAATTTTCAAGGTTTATAACCGCATATAATCCCTCAAATAATTTTCACAAACCTTTTAAAGGATAGTAGAGGTCATCAAAAAATATAAATAGACTAATTATATTTTTATGAATAACAATTTTTTTTTAAAATATTAAATTTATCCTTTCTAAAAATGTAAGGGTTTGATAAATTA
Source organism: bacterium (assembly GCA_024222485.1). Classification (GTDB taxonomy): domain Bacteria; phylum RUG730; class RUG730; order RUG730; family JAAEPJ01; genus JAAEPJ01. Next base: position 2,678 of record JAAEPJ010000072.1, read on the forward strand.
TAGATAATTATTAGCTTAAAATATCAATAGCTCTTGCTAAATATTAATAAAAGGACCCCCTTTATGATGCAATTAAAACAATATTTACATACAAAAAAAAATCTTGTTGAAGAAGTTCTCACAGACTACCTTGATCCTATTGACACTGAGCCAGCAATAATTCATGAAGCCATGCATTATAGTGTATTCAATGGAGGGAAACGCCTAAGACCAATCTTAGTCTTTATGGGAAATCAACTTTTTTATGGGAATGAAAAAATTGCTTATCCTAGTGCTGTTTGTGTGGAACTTATTCATTGCTACTCACTTGTTCATGATGACCTTCCTGCACTTGATAATGATCATTACCGTAGAGGGAAACTTACCTGTCATAAGAAATTTTCTGAACAAATTGCTATTTTAACAGGAGATGCACTTCTAACTAAAGCAATAGAAATTTTAACCAAAAGCAAAATTAATACAAAAGATGTCCTTTCCTCACTAAAAGAAATTACAGCGACAGCTGGAAGCTGTGGGATGATTGGTGGGCAAGTTCAAGATCTACAATGTGAAAAAGAAAATAAAACATTAAACTCATTAGAATATATTCATAAAAATAAAACATCTAAACTTATAGAAAGCTCACTTGTATTAGGAGCTATTACTGCCAATGCGAATAAAAATAATATTGAAAATTTAAGAAAATATGGTGAATCTCTAGGACTCATATTTCAAATTACAGATGATATCTTAGATATCACAGCAGATAAAACAAAATTAGGTAAACGAGGGAGTGATCTCGATAATAACAAGTTAACTTATCCTGCACTTTTAGGGCTTGATAAATCCCGTAAACTTATAGAAAAACTCCAAAATGAAGGAGAAATAATACTTAATAAAATTACTAATACTAACCAAAATATAAAAAATATTTTAAATGGCCTCTTAGCTTATGTAGCAAAAAGAAGCTACTAAATAACTGCTTAGGCTATTTAATAGCTTAAACAATCCCTATCTTCTGCTTTTAAATAAGACAAAGCCTTGTCTAGATTTCACAATTTTAATAAAATAACATTATGAAAAAATTAATCTATCTATCAATAACTTTAATAATAACTATCGTCTGCCTCTCTGCTAAAGACTTAAATATTGCAACTTATAATGAGAGTAATGCTCTATATCGCCAGAATAAATTTGAAGAGGCACTTAATAGCTATACAAAATTACTGAAAATCGATAACAAAAAAATAAAACAAAAGTCTTACTTTAATGCAGGAAACACCTCATTCAGATTGGGAAAAATAACTGAAGCGATTGATTTATATAAAAAAGCAATCGATCTAAATAGCAAGGATTATGATGCACGGTTTAACCTTGAACTTGCTCAAAACTTAAAAAATCAAGAAAAAAAACAAGATAACAATCACAAAGAAAATAATGAAGAAAAAAACGAAAAACAAAAAAAGAAAAATAATAAAAAAGAAAATCAAAACTCAAAAAAACAAACCACCACAGAAAATAAAAATAATAACGAAAACAAACAACAAAAATCTAAAAAGTATAAAAGACATGAAAAGATGACTAAGGAAGAGGCAGAAAGATTAATAGAAACACTCGTCAATCAAAATAAAAAACCAAAGAAAAAAATAAAGACTGTTGCAACACCTAGATATGAGCAAGATTGGTAATACTTTTCCAGCACCTTAGAATATACATAGTTTATTTTTATACTCTCTCTGCCGCAATCTTAAATATCTCAGAAATAGTAGGGTGAGAAAACACAGTTTCTTTAAGGTCATTCACTGTCATCTTATTTTTAATTATTAATTGTGCAGTAGAATTCAGCTCTCCAGCATAACTACCTAAAATTGACATACCAACTATTCTATTATTATCTTCTTCTTTAATATTCATCAAAATAAAGCCTTTTGCAACATTCTCTGCTACAGCCTTAGCAACCTCTGCAAAATGCACTTTAACTTGTTTCACTTTAGTTATTTCTCGAGCGCGTAAACCTACGCGAGAAATCTCTGGGTTTGTAAAAATTACTGCTGGAATATTTGTTGAATCTGCCAAACTAATTTTTTTATTTGCAAAAATATTTGCAAGTTGCTCTGCATCAAAATAGGCTTTATGCGCGAGCTGAAATCCACCCTTAACATCCCCAGCTAAAAAAACATTTTTATTCTCTATTATATCCTCAAAACCTTCTATATTTTTTATTCTTCCCATCGCACAAATAATCAAGTCTTCTTCTAAAGAATCGATTTCAACTGTCGTACCAAGCATAACGGTCACACCTTGAGCTCTTAGTTCTTTCAAAATGGACTCTGAAATTTCTGGTTCTTCGAAGCTTAATAAAGTATCCATTTTCTCAAAAAGCGAAACTTTATAATCAAGACTCGCAAGCATAGAGGCATATTCACAACCAATAACTCCACCACCAATGATCGCAATAGTTTTCGGGATTTCTTCAAGACTCCATAAATCTTCTGCATCAATAACTTTCTTATTGGCTTTCCATGCTTTTGGAATAAATGGTCGACTACCAGTGGCAATAACTAAATTATCAAATTTTATTTTTTCATTAACGATAATTGTTTGGTCATCTAAAATTTTAGCCTCACCTTGGAGTAAATCCACACCTTTACTCACAAGAGAATTAGTAAGACCTTTTCTCAAACGGCTAATCACAGATTTTTGAAATTTCCTAAAAACAGGGTAATCAAAACTTATGTTTTCTAAAGTAATACCATATCTTTTAAGTGAGTTTAATTCTTTAAACCTTTTAGCCGCAGTAATCATTGTTTTCGTAGGAATACACCCACGATTCAAACATGTTCCGCCAAGCTCAGATTTCTCAATCAAACAGACAGACTTACTAAGATTTTTAAGCTTAAAAGCTGTTTCATATCCACCAGGTCCACTACCAACTATAACGACATCATACATCTTTTAAATCTTCCCTTTTTTTAAACGAATATAAGTCATTGCAATAATGCCACCGATTAAATTAAAAAATAAGTCTAATAAAGTATTGACATATCCCCCCATTCCAGTACTCCCTGTTTTAAGGAATGCCAAAAATTCAATAAGCTCATTTATTGCACCAATACCTGAACCCGCCATAACAACCACCACGGAGATTGCAAACCAACTTTTTATCTTATTTTGAAACTTCCCTCTAATTATTAAAAACATTAAAATTGTAGCTAAGTAATTTGCAACTACATGGGCAACTTGATCATATTTTAGAATTGAGTATTTTTCAGAGACGGGTAAAAGGATTAAGTCATAAAAACGCGTTCCATTAAAGCTAAACCCTCCCCCCATCATGTGAATAATTCCCCAAATTGTAAAACCAATAAAAACTGAATTAGGGTACTCAACCTTTTTATCCGTAAAAAAAATAGTAAAAACCAAAGCAATCATAACGAAAATATAAATCAAAAACTCTCGATTCCCACTCATATAAAACCAAATTGAAAATACCGAGATATAAATAAAATTAATAATCAAAAAGTTAATTACATTTCTATTATAAGTTTTTTTTTGCATATTCTCTCCTTTAGGGTCAACACAATTATATTTTTTTTGATAACCTTGATCTTAAACTATCTGCATGAAACTTTAAGCCTTCAGAGTCGGCTATATTTGCAATATTTTCCGTTTCTTTCTCCACAAAGATGGCATTAGCCGTCATAACAGCTATGCGTTTAATAAAAGTATGCACTGAAAGTCCAGATGAAAACTTAGCTCTAGATCCTGTTGGCAAAGTATGGCTTGGTCCTAAATAATAGTCCCCCATAGCAACCGTAGTTCTGCCGCCAACAAATACTGCACCTGCATGATTAATATGAGAAAGTATCTCCTCAGCAAATGATTTGTCCAAGGTCAGAATTTCTAGGTGCTCAGGTGCGACCTTATTAATAAAGTGAGTGCACTCTAAAATGTTATTTTGCTTAATAAAAAATATTTGGGCAAGAAATTGTGGCAAAATATTTGCTCTAACAGCATCGATTAATTGCAAATCAATTGAAATCAAAGTGGCTCTGCTCATTGGATCATGCTCAGCCTGTGCATGTAAATCAGCGACAATCCAATCTGTTGGAATATCTTTATTTGCAAAAATAGTTACATCACTAGGTCCTGCTAGCATATCAATCCCTACAGATCCAAAAACTTGTCTTTTAGCTTCCGTTACATAAGCATTTCCAGGACCCACAATCATATCAACCTTATCGATCGTTTCTGTCCCATAAGCCATTGCTGCCACAGCCTGTGCACCACCAACAACTAAGACTTTATCCACACCTGCGAGAAAAAGTGCTGCCTTTACAACATCGGTTAAGTTTTTCATAGGTGTTGCAACAATAATTTCTTTAACACCACTAGCTTTTGCAGGCAAAACTGTCATTAACACAGAAGAAGGATAGGAAAACTTGCCACCTGGAACATAAATCCCGACTCGTTCAATCGTTGTAATTTTTTCATGAATATGTGCACCATTTTTAACATTAAATGTAAGGCTACTTGATAAAATATTTTCAAACTGAGCTTGATGATAATCAAAAATATTTTTTTTTGCTTGTTCTAATGATGCTAAAAGTTCAGAAGGGATAGCTTTAAGAAAAGGTTTGAATGAAAAAACATCCAATAAAAGATTTTTTTTTAGAATCTTAACTTTATCAAATTTCTGCGAATATGCAATTAAAGCATCATCACCATTTATTTTTACATTCTTTAAAATATCTCGCACATTTTGCTCTATATTCTCCATATAAATCTCCTATCAAAATATTATTACAAAATAAAACCGAACTTATCACTTATTTATTAATAAATTTATTTTCACAAAAGAATTATATCTATTATAAACAATTCTTATACCTTTTTCCTCTATTTTTTTATCATGATACTCATCATATACATATTCTTAAGTAATATCTTCCTAAAAAACTAGAAATTGATCCGTTGTATAATCGCTATAAAAAAAAGCAACCAACATAAGTATTTTACAAGTATTTTTTTAGAAAATCTGCAAACTCCTTTTTAATATCAGCATTAATCTTAATAAGTGCATCCTCATAGTTTCTTGTATTTACAATTCCCTCCTCATAAATACGCTTAATAATTGCTGAATCTTGATAAGGAATTTTTAAATCTAAATTAACCATATTATTACTAAGTGCATTGATCAGCTCAAAAAACAATTTTTTATAACCAATTTTTTCTCTTGCAGAAATAGCAACTATGTCTTTAGATATAAGTTTTTGATTTTTAAGCAAATCTATTTTATTATACACTTCAATAATAGGAATTTTATCCGCTTTAATTTCTTTTAAAACTTGATAGACAGATCTTTTTTGATCTTCATAATGCTTGATAGAAAAATCCATTAAATGAATAATTAAATCTGCTTGTTTAATTTCCTCAAGAGTTGAGCGAAAAGCAGAAATTAACTCATGTGGCAGTTTCTGAACAAAACCGACAGTATCTAGAAGTAAAATTTTTTGAGAGTTAGGCAACTCAAAGCGTTTAATTTGTGTTCCCAGTGTTGCAAAAAGTTTGTCCTCTATAAAAATATTTTGACCTGTCAAAGTTTTGAGTAATGTTGATTTTCCAGAATTGGTATACCCCACGATGGCTATCAATGGAATTTTCTTTTTTTTTCGCATACGACGATTCATTTTGCGGTTATTAACAATCTTTTTAAGCTCGAGCCTAATTTTTGAAATTCGCTCACTAATCCTGCGTGCATCAATCTCTAGTTTTTGCTCACCCGGACCTCGCGTACCGATGCCTCCACTCTGCCTTGATAAAGTAATCCCTTTCCCAACAAGTCTTGGCAAAGAATACCTAAGTTGTGCCAGCTCAATTTGTAATTTACTTTCCTTTGTCTTCGCATGAAGTGCAAAAATATCTAAAATTAAATATGTACGATCAATTACCTTAATATTTAAGAATTGTTCAATATTTCGCTTTTGTGCAGGAGTTAAAGGATCATCAAAAACAACCGTATCAATATTATGAATATCTACAAAAACTTTAATTTCCTTAAGCTTCCCTTCTCCTATTAAATAACGCGCATGTAATTTACGAAGCTTTTGGCTGAAAGTTGCCACGACAATTCCACCTGCTGTCTCTATAAGCCACCTAAGCTCATCAAGCGAAAAATCAATATCAATAAATTCTTTACCAAGCAAGTTAATAGCAACACTAATAATTCGTTCTTTTTGATCCATGTATTTACTCATTTTTCAAAGAACAATTAAAGTCTTCAAGTATCATATCTTTATTCTCTTTTTCGACTAAAATTGAAATCTTTTTCTGTGCCTCATTTAATTTCTTAGAACAAAGTTTAGCAAGACAAGTCCCTTTTTCAAAAAGATCCATCGCTTTATCTAAATTTGTTTCATCATGCTCAAGCATTTTAACAATTTCTTCAAGCTCGCTTAATGCTTCTTCAAATTTTTTTTCTTGTTCTGCCATAAAACCTCTCCTTAACCAGATAATAGAAACAAACTATCTATTTAATAAAAGCTTTATTTCTTTTCTAGAAAAATTAAATTTACCTACCACTTTCTCAACATCATCTTTACCTAAATTTTCCATCAAAAGCAAAAACCAAACAAACCAGTTACAGCTTAGAATCTTATTTTCTTTAAACTTCTGATAGTTTATTTTAATATTATGATGAATAATATCAAGTAAAGAAAACTCATTCAGCAAGTGCAAGATTTTAATAATAACCTTTTTTTCTTCAGAAAATATCTTCTTAAACTCATTTAAGATCCTATCTTTAGAAATATTATTATATACTTTATTCATAACTGCTGCTTTTAATAATTGTTCGGTCTTATTAGAAAATACCAAGCTAAATCTTGCAGAAAACCTTATAACCCGAAAAATTCGTGTGGGATCATCAGAAAAACTTTGATCATATAAAACTCTGGCAACTCTATTTCTAAGGTCACTCACTCCAGAGTAAAGATCAATAATCTCACCAAAACTTTCTTTATTGAGAGACATTGCCATAGCATTAATTGTTAAATCACGACGCTTAAGATCTGTTTCCATTGTCCCTTTAGCAACTAATGGTAATGCACCAGACTTTTGGTAAATTTCGCTCCGCATAGTAGTTACATCTACCGAAAAATCCAAAATATTAATTGTTTTAAACTTATGATTAAAGCGAATTTTATAACCTTTAATTTCAAGTTTTTTTCCTAAAAGAATAGCATCTCCTTTAAGCATCAAATCCAAATCTTTATCACTAACCTTTACTAACTCTTGCAAAATAATTTTACTCTTCTCTGGGAAATTGATATAAGTGACCTTCCCTGTTAATCCAAGATTATGTTTAAAATATAAAGAATCTAACATCAAATCACGAACAGACCCTCCAATAGCATAAGCCTTCATCTCCAATTTTTGAGTAATTATTAAAATATCATTTATAAGTAGCTGTATAAACATCAAAAAACACCTTTTTTACTTTATCATGTAGCATCCAATTTTTCTCTGAAGATAATAGCACCCGCGCCTGTTTTATGACCTCCACCACCAAAAGCTTTGAGTAGGTCTAACACAGATATCTCCCCACCTGTTTGCTGCATGCCATCAAATAAGCCTTCTGATTTCTTTTTTTTAAAATATCTTCATTTAATAAATACTCCTTAACAATAGGCACAAAACCTACTCTGATATTCTCTACAAAGTAAGTTTTTTCTACTTTTATGAGTAAACTATAAAAATAAATTTGAGTTTTATTTAAAGCAATATTTTTAAATTTTTCAATATCTTCATTGTATCTATCATAGATTCTTAATAAAAAATTTAGAAATATCTCTGTCCGTATCTGTAATCGTTGGAAAGCTTAGCTTGCCTGTATCATCATATATGCCAAAAAAAAATTAAAGCTATCTATTAGAGCATTTCTGAGAAATCTAAATGATTTAAGCTTTCGTAGCCCAATAAGAACTTTTGTAAATTTAATGATTAAGCATGTCTGATAATTTTTATTTTTAAAAAAAATGGCTGACGGCTACCATCTAGGAAAAACCGTTAAAACCAGCCTAATTATGTGTTAAAATATTAATTATTTTATCTTTTTGAATCATATTCCATTTTTTGTTGACATTTAATACAGTGGCGGGCAGCTGGAATCACTTTTAACCTTGCTTCAGAAATATCTAAACCACACTCTTCACATTGACCATAAAGATCATGTTCAATTTTTTTGATTGCATTATCAATCTCATTTAAAAGGACTCTTTCATGATCATTAAGCTCAAACATCAACTCTTTTTCTGCTGAGTCTGCAGCAACATCGATTGAATCACCCACTTCACGCTCAATAACACCGTTATTTTTTGTAACAAGGTTAAAAAGATCTTCTCTTTTTTTATAAAGTTCTTCTTTTAATTTCTCAAGAATTTGTTTTTCCATTTTTATAGCTCCCTTATTGACTTTAAACATTATATTTATACTTTATTAATAAAAATTTTCAAGTTTTTTTCATAAATAATTCTAGTAAAGTTAGAATTCCTAATTTCATACCTTTAAAACTTTCAAATATTCAAGCTTTTTATGTTCTTGCCCTGAAACTCTAATAGATCTTGAATCTAGAGTTTGTAAGTATTCACAAATTTTAGGGGTAATTCTTTCTCCTGGAATTAAAACAGGAATCCCAGGAGGATAAGGAGTCAATGTTTGTGCACTAATATAACCGGCAGCATCAGAAAGGGAAACGAGTTCCGTTTCCTCTGACAAAAAAACATCCCTTGGCGAAAAAACCATCTCAGTTGTTAATTCAGGAAAGTTAATGCTATTGGATTCTAAATGTCCATCACAACGCTTTTCAATATCCAGTAATGCTTCAACTAAACAGTCGAGATCTTTCTTCGTTGTGCCTACACCTAAAATAGCAATTAAATTAAAAAAATCTGCACAATCAAACTGAATATTATAATCCTTTGCCAAAATTTCTGATAAAACTTGTCCTTCAATACCTGTTTCTGTAACATTAATTGTTATTTTTAGTGTGTCTAAGTTAAAGCCATTTTTCGCAACATCAGCTTTAGTTAAAAATCTAAATTTTTTAAACTTATCTTGAGTACTCAGAAAATAATTTGCATTATCAACCATTTTATCTAATAATTTTTCACCATTTTCATACATCTGTCTACGCGCAACATCAAGGCTAGCAAGAATAAGATAATTAGGGCTAGTTGTTTGTATGAGAGAAACAACTTTTCTAACCTTATTCATATCAACGATCTCACTATTATAATGCAGAACCGAACCTTGACTCAAAACAGCTAAAGTTTTATGAGCACTTTGCACTACTAAGTCAGCACCACATTGAATCGCAGAGCCAGGTAATTTTTTATTAAAACCAAGGTGGGCTCCATGTGCTTCATCTACCAGCAAAATCTTACCTTGGTTATGCACTAGCTTAGCAATTTTTTCTAAATCAGTCATGATTCCATTGTAAGTCGGGTTGGTAATAAAAACAGCTTTTGCCTCAGGAAATTTATTAAGAGCATCCTCAATTTGCTCAGAAGATGAATCAAAAAAAACATCAAAATCACTATCAAGCTCAGGTTGAATCCAAATAGGCCAAACACCACTTAAAATAATTCCACTCATAGCAGACTTATGTGCATTCCGAGAAATAATTACAGAATCTCCAGGCTTAAAAGCTGCAAGAAACATCGCTTGATTACCCATACTAGATCCATTTAATAAAAAAAATGTTTTCTTTGCACCAACAAGCTCTGCATAAAGCTCTTGTCCTTCTTTTATACAACTAACAGGATCATGAAGCGAGTCTACTTCAGGAAAAACAGTTAAATCAACTTTAAAAGTATTATCACCTATAAAATCTTTAAAGGCTAAATCTATCCCTTGACCATTTTTATGTCCAGGAGTATGAAAAGAAGTAACTTGTCTCTCTGCATGGGTTCTTATAACATCAAAAATAGGGGTTTTAAGTTGGTTTAATAATTTTTTCAATATTTTAAATCTCATTATCTTGGAGACAATAGACTATCTCTAAATTTTCAAAATTACTTAAATAAAAAACAAGGGTTTTTATCCGTAATAATATTAACCTCATTAGCTAAAATATTTCTCAAGTGCTTTGGCATACTAAACATCCGAAGATGTGCTCCTGAATCATAATACTTTAAATTATCAACAATTAATTTCTCCCCTAAAAATACTTCGATATTATCAGAGAAAGCTAAAATATCTTGACTAGCATCATTAACTGCAATATTAAATCCCCATGGAATAATAAATGAAGGCACATAAGAAGAAAAAGGAATAACTTTAGCAAAAACCTCTTTAAGCGTTGCATTAATTGAAGAAAAGACTTTAAATCCAGGGATATCCCCAGGACCAGATTGTACAAGCAGCACACCTTTTTCCGTTAAATGTTTCTTTAAAATCTGATAAAACTCAATAGTATAAAGAAAGCAAGACGGTGACCCCTCAATAGGACAACATAAATCAGAAATAATAACATCAAACTTTGCATCATGATTAGCAAGGTAATCTTTCGCATCATTAATAACTAGAGTCGCCCGAGGATCATCAAAAGATCCCTGATGAAATATTTGTAAATACTTTCGACAAAAGTCCACGACTTCTCCATCAATATCAACCATAACAACTTCTTCTAATGACTTATACTTTAAAACTTCCCTTAATGTTGCACCTTCACCACCACCAAGAATTAAAACTCGTTTTGGGTTAGGATGTAAAAGCATTGCTGGATGGACAATAGATTCATGATAAATATATTCATCTAACTCAGTTGATTGAACTTCTCCATCTAGAACCAGTGTTTTTTTATATGTTTCCATTTCTAATAACATTACTTTTTGAAAAGCGGTTTTTGTATTAATTAAAATATCTTTAATCTTATATGAATGTTTTTCTTCAGAAGTAAACATTTCCTCAAGCCAATTATTTTTTATCATTGATCTCTCCAATTAAATATATTTAAAAGCATATTCAGGATTCATATACACAAAAAATCATTATTAAGAGGCATCTGGTTTATGCTTAATAACCACACCTTCTTTCGGACTCATAATGCCTCTCTTTATCTCCATAACACTAACATTTTTCGCCTCAAAAGCTTCCTCTAAAAACTCATATGCTTTCCAAGGTTGAACTTCATCTCCACAGGTATAAATATCCACGGAGGCAAGACCATATTCTGGCCAAGTGTGAATGGCCAAATGTGACTCTGCAATTACGATAACACCACTTACACCATAAGGGTTAAAAGAATGAAAAATAATATCCACAATCGTAGCACTTGTAGCTTTAGCAGCACCAACCATGGCCTTCTCTACAATCTTAACATTTCTAATTGAGTCTACATTACATTCATATAGTTCCGCAATAATATGTCTACCGAGAGACTTCATACCCTTGTTTCTCCTTGAAAAAAAGATGATCTATTTTAATAAATTTTTGATAATTGTCAAGGAAAGTTATAGTAATTTTTAATTTATCAATATAAAATACCAAAAAATCAAAAAAATTTATATAAAGGCTATCAATATTCCTATTTCTTACTGTTTCAGTCTATTTTTAAATAGCAATTAATCGTATCATAATCATTAAAAAAGTTGCTCTTAAATAAAAAGACAGTCTTGAAAGACTGCCTTTTTTATATTTGCTCAAATTTTTCAAAATAGATCAAATTAACCCTCAATAGCATCAACAGGACAAACGCCTTTGCACGCACTACAATCAACACAAATATCGGGATCAATTACTCTCATATTATCGCCTTCAGAAATTGCCTCTACTGGGCATACACTTTCACATGCAGCACAGTTAATACAGTTGTCTAAAATGTTATGTGCCATTTTTACTCCTTTTATAATTCTTAATTTATATATTACAGACAATCATTCAATCATTAATAATGTCTTCCAATATCATATTTAAAATAGAAATGAAAATCAACTTATTTAAACATTTAAGTAAAGATCTAAATATTCTTTCGCTGAACTTTTCCAAGAAAAATCTTGTCTCATATTTTTTTTCACAAGTTCAAGCCAAGCTTTTTTATTATTATATAATTTAAGAGCTTTTTTTACTGCTAAAAAAAATTCCATACTAGAATAGTCTCTCATTAAAAACCCATTCCCACCTAAAGCATAATCTTTCACCGTATCAAAGAGACCTCCGACAGGATTTACTACAGGAACCACGCCATATCTAAAGCTTATCATTTGTGCTAAACCACATGGCTCAACTTGTGAGGGCATTAAAAAAATATCCGCTGCTGAATACACTCTATGTGCTAACTTAGAGTCAAACTTAATATTTATATTAACACGATTGCCATATTTCATATTTAAATACTTAAAAAAATTCTCATACTCCGAAGCACCTGTTCCCAGCACTAATAAATTAATTATCTCATCTGAATCCAAAATATCCTCTAAAGTTTCACGAACAACATCAAACCCTTTAGCTCTGACAAAACGCGAGACTATTGCAAGAACAGGACCAGTAGAGGTAAAAAAATATTGTTGACATTTCTTTTTATTGTTTAAGTCATTTACGGAATAATTAGCGATAATCCTATGATCAGTTTCTGGATTCCAAATAAAATAGTCAATCCCATTTAAAATACCTCTTAAGTTAACCAACCTTAAAACCGAGTCTAAACCAGAACTTATCCAACTATTTGAGCTTATTTCTTGAGCATATTTTTTGCTAACAGTAGTGATAATATCACTATAAACTATCCCTGCTTTCAAACAGTTAATATTGTCAAAAAACTCTAACTTATGCATAGAAAATTCAGACCAAGGAATATTAGCTATTTGCATAATTTTCTTATTAAAAATTCCTTGATATTCAATATTGTGGATTGTAAAAATCTTTTTAGTATCTTTGAAGAGCCTGTCTTTAGAATAGTATATTTTCAAATAGAGAGGAATAAGACCTGTTTGCCAATCATTATTATGCAAGATATCAGATTTAATTTCCAAAAACTTCATGGCAATAATTACTGCCTGAGAGAAAAAAACAAATCTTTCTCCATTATCATAGTACGCGTCATTCTTGTCACCATATAAATATGATCGATTAAAATACCTATTATGTTCTATAAAATATATCTTCACACCTTGAGTATTAATATACCGGCGAACAGCAAATCCTTCTCTCTTTTTCCCTACAATCACAAAAAGATCAATTTTTACTATTTCAGCTTTATAACGCTCAGTGTCCATAATTGTTGCATAGTAAGGCATAAAAACAGAAACATCATGCCCTAAATTAACCAAAGCATTAGGCAAAGAACCTGTCACATCGGCAAGACCACCTGTTTTAACGAAAGGAACTACTTCTGAGGAAACAAATGATATATTCATTCTTGATCTTCCACTATAAATAATCTACTAGTCAATCTAAGAGTTCAAGGTTATTCCTACAGGGGCATGATCTGAGCCTAAAACATCCTGCAAAATAAACGCATCTATTACCTTTGAAATAAACTCTTCATTAACAAAAAAATAATCAATTCTCCAGCCAACATTCCGCTCTCTTGCCTTAAACCTATAAGACCACCAAGAGTAATTTTCTGGGTCTTTATTAAAGTATCTGAATGTATCAAAATACTTCATCTGTATAATTTTATCAAGCCAATCACGCTCAATACGCAAAAACCCAGAAGTATTTTCATTTTGTTTTGGTCTTGCAAGGTCAATCTCCTGATGTGCAGTATTATAGTCTCCACAAATGACTGTATCTTGCCCTTGCTTACGCAAATTTTGAATATACTCAAAAAGGTCCGCATAAAAATTAAGTTTATAGTTTAACCTTTCTTCGTTTTTTTGTCCATTAGGAAAATAAACATTAAACAAAGTAAAGTTATCAAACCCAAGCTCTAAAATCCTCCCTTCAGAGTCTTTCCCTTTTTTAACATAATTTGGTTTTATTTTAGAAAAAACAGCGACACCACTGTAGCCTTTTTTCTCGGCAGGATTTAAAAGAATATGATATTGAGAAAACTGTTCTAAAATTGTAGTTAAGTCTTCCTCCTTAGCTTTCATCTCTTGTAAGCAGATAATATCGGGGTTGTGTTTTTCAATAAAGTCAAGAAAACTTCCTTTTCTAATACAAGCTCTAAGACCATTAACATTCCAAGAAATTATACGCATTTAATTTTCACTCATTAAAGCTTTCAAAGTTTTTAAAGACTTTAGAGGCTTTAAAAACTTTACTTTTTTATCTTCTTGCATTAAATTTTTTAGCTCACAAATTGCATTAAATTTTTTAGCTCACAAAACAAAGTGGAAAATTCCTCAATATGCTCTGAAAAAACAACAATTCGATCACGCCTAAACCCCAAATCTTTGTTTTGTTTAGACTCTGTAATAACTAAATACCTTTCGCCAGTGGCATTCTCTTTTACATCAAAAAAATAAGTTCTCCTTCCTAACCTTATTTTATCTGAGTAAATATCCTTGTTCTTTTGTTTGTTATTCATCATTATCTCCTTATTCCTGATCGGAAACATCCCCATATTGAGCTATAAGTCCATGCTCCGTAAAGCTAAAAAAACTTGAATGATGAATAATCAAATGATCTAATAAAATCACATCTATCAATTCAAGCATTAACTTAATTTTATTTGTAAATTCAATATCAAAGTCAGATGGTTCTAAATTCCCCGTCGGATGATTATGTGCTAAAATAACTGCTACGGCATGATAATATAAAACACGCTCAACGACTTTACGTGGGTAAATAAAAACTTCGTTTGCAGTCCCTTCGGCTAAAACTTCAAAGCCAACGACCTTATTATTACTGTTTAAAAAAATTATAACAAATTTTTCTTCTTTTTTATGCCCAATCAGTAGCTTCAAAAAGTTAAAAACTTTTTCTGAAGAATCTAAATACTGATCACAATTATTCGTCCCACTTTCTTTATTTTCGCTTAGAGTTTCTTCACTAATTTTAAGACAAAAATCTCTTAGAAAATGTAAAAAATTACATGCATACTCTCCGATTCCCTCGACTTCTTCTAAATATTGATTATCTGCGTTAATAACTCCATTTAAGGTTGAAAATTTAGACAAAAGTTTTTTTGCCATAGGCTTAGTATCAACTCTTGGCAAACCATAGAAAAGAGCCATTTCTAAAATCTCATAATCATGCCAAGATTTAATTCCAGAAACGCGATATTTAGCTATGATGCGTCGCCTATGCCCCTTAATGAGTTCAAAGTTATTCATATTTTCGTAGCCTGTAAAGAAAAATTTAGATGTTTTTTTATATATGCCAAGATTTCCCGATAATCAAAATCCGTAACTTCAAACTCTGCTGCTCGTCGCACTGACTTAGATTTTGGACAAAAAGCTATCCCCAAACCTGCTTTCTTTAAAATTCCAACATCATTATTACCATCACCTATCACAATTACTTCTTTGTAATTCACCCCTTCCTTTTTTAAATATTCATCCAAGACAACAACCTTATTGCTTACATTCACCTTAACCTCTCCAGTAAGCACCCCACCTTTAACCTCAATTTCATTAAAAAAAATATCATCAAAAATTTGTTTCAACTTTAAGGCTTCAGCGATAAACTGGACCCCTGAAGAAATCGCTACTAACCTCAATCCTATCTTTTTAAACTCTTTAAGAACAAAAAATAGATTTGCAGGTGTTTTTAAATTTAAAAACAGTTTTTCTATCTCAGCGACATCCGCACCTTTCCAATGCATAACCTCTAACTTACAAAACTCCTCATAAGTAATTTCACCTTTTAAAAAAACCTCCTTATATTTCTCTGTTAAATCTTTCCAAGTACTTAAATAGTGATGAATCGTTAACCAAGGGTTCGGATTATCTGTAAGTGTTCCATCAATATCAAACACTATTAGTTTATACCTCATTTTTTTAAACCTGCAAGTTGCCCACATGCAGCTTTTATATCTCTTCCCTTAGAATTCCTAACGGTAACATTTACTCTTTTTTCTAATAATTTATCCAAAAACTTATCAACATCCGTTTTCATTGGACGCCTTAAATGCTTTGAACTACTAACAGGAGAATATGGAATCAAATTAACTTTTGCTTTTAAAAATTTAGCAATTTCTGCTAACCCGCTAGCATCTTCAGCTTTATCATTAATATTCTTAAGCAAAATATACTCTATTGTAGGAATACGATGAGTTTTTTCATAATAATGTAAGACTGCTTTTAAAACTTGAGCAAGTGAATACTTAGATGCTACGGGCATAATACTTTTGCGTTTTTCTTGTGTCACTGCATGTAAAGACAGTGCAAGATTGACTTGAATATTAAAGTTTTTAAGCCGTTCAATTCCAGGAATAATGCCATTGGTTGAAACAGTAATTCTGCGTGCGGCAATTCCTAGTTGATTTTTTGAATTCATAATTTGAATAGATTGTTCAAGGTTGCTACAATTATCAAGTGGTTCCCCCATCCCCATGAAAACATAGTTATCTATTTTTACCTCTTCAATACATTTTAGGTAAAAAACCTGCATTATAATCTCGCTAGCTACTAAATTCCTTGTAAACCCTCTTGCGCCACTGGCACAAAAAACACAGCCATATTTACAGCCTACCTGTGTTGAAATACAGATCGTATTGCGTTTCTTAAAGCTAATTAAAACAGTTTCGATTAAGCGACCATCATGAAGCTCGAATAAGTACTTAGTTGCACCATCTTCTGAGTGCTGTTTCTCAAGTAATTTAAAAGTGGGAAATCTAAAATTTTCATATAAAATTTCACGCTGAGAAACGGATAAATTTGTCATTAATCCAAAGTCTAGAGCACCTTTTTTATATATCCATTCAAAAATTTGTTTCGCACGATATTTTTGAATCCTTAGTCGTAAAAGCTCTCGCTCTAATTCATTAAGACTCAAAAGAAAAATATCCTGTTTATTTTTACTATTCAAACTGTACACCCTATTTTATTTTTTTAATATAAATTATATAATAATCTTTTTATGGTTAATTTCAAAATTATTTTTTATTTTTTATTTTAAAAAATATTTATTTAACTTTATATTACCTAACAATAAAATTTTAACTTCACTATCTATCAGAAAAACACTATTATTAATTAAGTAAAAAATTCAATTTAAAATAAAAATATACAGGAACATATATCCTTTATATTTTATTAAAAATAAATATAATTCAAGGAACTTATCATGAGCAAAAAATTTGGATTTATCCTCCCTAACAACCTATTCCGAGATAAAGAATATTTTGAACCAAAAAATATTTTAGAAAATGCAGGAATTCAAGTAATAACAATTTCTAAAGAGCTAAAACAATGTCATGGCAAACTTGGTGCTAAAGTAATACCTGAACTCACCCTAAAAAATATAAATATATCTAATTTTGCAGGCATAGCCTTTATAGGTGGTTCAGGAAGCAAAGAGTATTGGCATGATCCTTCAGCACACCAAATAGCACATCAAGCTTTTATTTTAGATAAAGTTTTAGCAGCAATCTGTTCTGCCGTTGCAACTTTAGCTTTTACAGGACTGCTTACAAATAAACATGCCAATTCATTTCAAAGTGAGCGAACAATTTTAGAAAAATATGGGGCAATTTTATCGAATGATGAATGTGTAGTTGATGGCAAAATAATAACAGCTAATGGACTAAAAGCTAGTAAAAAATTTGGAGAAAAAATTTTAAAACTCTTGACATAAAACAAAATAGATATTATTTTTAGCCCTTTAGCAAATCTCCTTATATAAATTCACCATTTCAATTGCTGCCATTGCAGCATCTACTCCTTTATTGCCAGACTTTGTTCCAGCTCTCTCAATCGCCTGCTCAATATTTTCAGTTGTTATAACACCAAAAATGACAGGAATACCAGACTCGAGTGCAACACTTGCTACACCTTTAGACACTTCACTCGCGACAAAATCAAAATGAGGCGTCGCACCACGAATGACTGCACCAAGACAAATAATTGCATCATATTTATGATTACCTGCTAACTTTTTAGCTATTAAAGGAATTTCGAATGCACCAGGCACCCAAATAACAGAAATATCAGAGGCATTGACCTCATGACGGACTAAAGCATCAATAGCACCACTTAAAAGCTTATTAGAAATAAACTCATTAAACCTAGCAACAACAATTGCAATTTTTTGACCAGTACCAAGTAGCTTCCCTTCATATTTTTGCATATTCACCTCCTTAAGTCACATAATACTTTTTATATTAAATGATTCATCCTGTCTTTTTTTGTTTTTAAATATCTTTCATTGATCTTATTGGCTCCTATCACGATAGGAACTCGTTCTATAATCTCTAACCCATAACCTTCAAGAGCAATAATCTTGCGTGGATTATTCGTTAAAAGTCGAATTTTTTTAAGACCTAAATCTTCCAAAATCTGAGCCCCAATACCATAGTCCCGCAAATCTGCTTTAAAACCTAAAGCCTCATTGGCTTCCACAGTATCTAACCCTTGATCCTGTAAAGCATACGCTTTAATTTTGTTAGATAAACCAATTCCACGCCCTTCTTGATTTAAATAAAGAACTACACCACCATTTTCTTCAACCATTTCCAAAGATTTATAAAGTTGAGCACGACAATCACAACGTAAAGAACCAAGAATATCTCCTGTAAAACAAGCAGAATGTACGCGGACTAAAGTAGATTTCTGGCTACAAAGGTCTCCTTTAACTAAAGCAATATGCTCGATGCTATCAGTCAAAGAACGGTACACATTAATTTTAAATTCACCAAATTGAGTTTTTAAATTAGCATCTGCTTCTTTTTCAACTAACCGTTCTTCTTTATGTCGATATTTGATTAAATCCTCTATTGAAATAATTTTCAGGCTATGTTCTTTAGCAAAAACCCTCAAATCATTTAATCTTGCCATACGACCATCTTCTTTTAAAATTTCACATATGACACCTGCTTCAGCAAGCCCCGCAAGTCTAGCTAAGTCTACAGCAGCCTCTGTATGCCCTGCACGAACAAGAACGCCCCCTTCTAAGGAAATTAAAGGAAAAACATGCCCGGGTCTGTTAAAATCTTCCGGCTTAACATTTTCATCAATTAATGCCTTTATTGTCTCATATCGATCATGTGCAGAAATACCTGTTGTCGTTTTATGTTTATAATCAACAGAAATAGTAAACGCTGTTTTTTTAGGATCTGTATTATTTTTTGTCATAGGACCAATATTTAACTTATCAAGCCTACTTTTTGTCATGGGGGTACAAATTAATCCACGACCATACTTAGTCATAAAATTTACTATATCTGGCGTTAGGTTTGATATTGAACAGACAAGATCACCTTCATTCTCACGGTCTTCATCATCAACAACGATTACCATTTTTCCATTTTTAATATCTAAAATAGCATTTTCTATTCTATCCAGCATACTTTTACTTTCTCCTATGAGTATAAAATCACATAAACCCTTCATCTTTAAGCAAATTATAAAAATCTTTTTTCTTCTCTGTTTGCTTTGTTAAAAAATCTGTTTCAATATTAATCTTGTCACCAATACGGCGCATCATTAAATTTGTTACACGCCAAGTTTCAGGAATAATTGAAACAGAAAATAAACCTTTTAGTCTAGAAAAAACTGTTAAGCTAATCCCATCTATTGCAATAGATCCTTTCTCATAAATATTCCCTAAAGTTGAATGAATGGTTAAGACTTTAGCATTATCTCTTGTCTCTATCTTTTGCAAAATACCAACACTTTCTACATGTCCTTGCACTATATGACCATTAAACCTTGAACTAGCAAGCATAGCACGCTCAATATTAACAAAGTCTCCTGTTTTAAGATTATCAAAATTCGTAGACTTAAAGGTTTCAGGCATAACATCTAGTTTTAGCGCTTTGAGATGAGAGTGAACAACAGTTAAACAAACACCATTTACTGCCATACTATCACCTATTTCTACATCATTAAAATCCATTTCAACAACTAAAAAATTACGACCTTTTTGTTTAATTTTTCCTAAAGTTTCAATTAACCCAGTAAACATATTTCAATACCTACTATATCGCCAATACACTTGGAATCTCTATTGTATATTTCTTAAAAAATCTCTCATTTAATTCCCAACCTGCTTCTTCTAAAACACCAACATCTACCTCAACTCCACTGCTCTTTAAAATATTAATTCCATTACAAAAAACTTTAGGGTTATAATCAATATTAGCAATCACAACCTTACCTATTCCTGCAGCAATAATTGCATTAACACAAGGGGGAGTATTCCCATAATGACAGCATGGCTCCAAATTAACATACATGGTAGAACCCAACAAAGAATCGGGAAAAATAACACTCTTAATTGCTGCGACTTCTGCATGATCCTTGCCATACTCAGAATGGAAGCCTTTACCAATAATCTGAGAGTTTTTAACAATTACCGCACCAACCATCGGGTTAGGCCAAACATTGCCGAACCCTTTTTGGGCTAAATCCAGCGCGAGTCTCATAAAATATATTTCATGTTTAAACATAAAAAAACCCCTCAAGATTAAAAAAAATCCTAAGGGGTTAATAAAAGAATCGGGGAAATAAGTGTATTTTAAATTTAGAAATACACTGTTCCTTCTCTCATCCGAACTTTACAGGCAAATTTGCCCTAAGGTTTTTGTACAACCTTTAAACCGTCAGTACTGGAATCTCACCAAACCCCGAAGAAATTCATTAATTTTAATAATTAAAACATTATTTTACAAGTATTTCCAAATAAATATAAACTAAAAAGAAAAATATTATTTTCTTTAAAAAGTGCAATAGGACTTTTACTATTCATTCATCCAATATATCATTTATGCATTATCAAGATACTTAAGTAGTCATTACATCCCAGAATATCAGAAATGTAGAATTAATATTTTTAAATAAATTTAAAGCTAATGCCCACATCTTAAGAAGTTTAAAAAATCGTCATTGCTTATATTTTTTCATGGATTATAGAATATTAAAAATCCTATTTTTTCCCGACATACCAATATCCAACACCAATAAATAAGGCTCCACCGACAACATTACCTAATGTTACAGGTATTAAGTTAGCAAAGCAACCTCCCCAAGAAACAGCAGAGGATGTACTAGGTCCAAATAAAGACAAACCAAAAATTGTCATATTAGCAATACTATGTTCAAATCCCGAACCAATAAAAGCAAACAAGCACCAAAAAATTAATAAAATTTTAGCAGCATCATTTGTTGTCCGCAGATTCATCCATAAAGCTAAACATACCAACATATTACAAAGAATACCTCTAAAAAACAAAGACCAAAAAGGCAAAGTCATTTTCACAATACTTACTTTCTCGATAAAATCAAAAGTAGCGTGATTTGAAAGCAAGCCTGAAAAATAAATAAAATACGCTATCAACAATGACCCTAAAAAATTACCCAAATAACATACAATCCATAACTTTAGTGTATCCAACCATTTTACACTTTTTGATAGTGATCCAATAGTCATAATCATATTATTACCCGTGAATAGTTCTGAACCTGCAAAAACAACGACTGTAAGAGCAACTCCAAAGGATGCAGCCATTAAGGCTTTTATAATAGGCAGACCTGCAACTTCTAACGGAGCACCAATTGAAAAAATCAAAATAACACCAAAGCCGACATAAATTCCTGCCATCATTGCTAGAATAAAATACTTTAAAAAACTATTATTCAACATATTAATCTTTAACTGACTTGCTTTAATAATTTTTTCTAGCGTTTCATTCATACCGACATTTCTCCCGCTTTATTTTGCACATTTACATTTTTTGGCTGTTAAATGTTTTTCTAAATCTTCTTCACTAGGGAGGTTTAAATAAACCGCATCTTCTTCAACCTTAACAGGAAAAGTTTGAATAGCATAATCTGGATCACTAAGACCTTTCCCTGTTTCTAAAAAAAATGTTTTTTTATGCATAGGACATGCAACCTTAGGTTTCCCCCTCGTCTCACCTAGCATTCCCCTATAAAGTAACATCTCTTGCTTATGAGGGCATAAATTCTGCGTAGCATACCATTGATCTCTATCTGAAAAATTAAATATTGCCAGCTGAGTATTACCGTATTTAACTGTTCTAGCATTATTTTTTTCTACATCACTCACATCACAGATTTTAATCCATTTTGACGGCAAATCTATTAAATTTATATTAGGCTTTTTTTCTACTTCTTCCTCAGTTGGCCAAGCTTCTGGCATAATCTGATCTCGCTGAGTAACAAGCTGAATATTATCATCTTTTTCTTTAGAATTTAAAAAATGAGTAAACTTCTTTCTCTTCAAAGGATCCAGCACAACTTCTTTCCACTCACATTTATAGTTGTCAATCACCCTTTGCATACTAATTTCCAACTCACTACAAATCTCCAACTTATCATCAATTATCACTTCTTTTAAGTAGTTCATTCCCCCTGAAAGTTGCTCAAACCATGAAGATGTTCGTTGAAGTTTATCTGCCGTATAGATATAAAACATTAAAAATCTATCTAAATATTTAATACAGGTATCTTTATCAATACTCGAGGCTAAAAGCTCTGCATGCCTTGGATTTGTGCCTGCATTTCCACATATATATAAATTCCAGCCTGTCTCTGTCGCTATTATCCCAAAATCTTTTGCTTTTGCTTCTGCACATTCACGCGAACAACCAGAAACAGCAGACTTAAGTTTGTGAGGGGCTCTTAAGCCTTTATACCTATTCTCAATTTCTATTGCAAAGGTTACAGAGTCTTGAACTCCAAACCTACACCAACTAGTCCCTACACAACTTTTAACCGCTCTTAATGATTTACCATAGCCATGTCCTGTTTCAAATTTAGCCTCAATAAGTTCTTCCCAAATTTCTGGAAGATCAACTAAATTTGCTCCGAATAAAGCTATACGCTGTGCTCCAGTTATTTTAGAATATAGATTATATTTTTCTGCTACTTTCACAATTGTAGCCAATTGGTGAGGCGTAATTTCTCCTCCTGTAACTCTTGGGATTACTGAATAGGTCCCATTACGCTGAATATTTGCCATAAATTTATCATTTGTATCTTGAATTATATCATGGTTAACCACATGGTCATTCCATAAGCTAGCTAAAATAGAGGCTATTGTAGGCTTACATATTTCGCAACCATTCCCTTTCCCATAAGCAGCTAAAACTTCTTCAAATTTCTGATATTTTTTAACTTTTATTATATTAAAAAGGTCTACTCGGCTATAAACAAAGTGTTCACAAATATCTTTTTTTATTTCCACACCTGCTTTATCCATTTCAGACTCAAAAATATTTTTAACTAAAGATAAACATGCTCCACAGCCAGTACCCGCTTTAGTATCGCACTTAACCTCCGATAGCGTAGTAAGTTTTTTATCACGAATAGCATTACATATATAACCTTTAGAAATATTATTGCATGCACATATTTGTTCATTATCATCCATTGAATCCACTGAAACTGTATGCTTATCTAAACCTTTCGTGATGAGGACTTCAGGTGAAAGTATAAATGGTTTACTACTCCTTATAAATCGTAAAACATTAGAATAATCAGAATCTGAGACATCTCCTACCAGAATAGCTCCTAATATTTTTTTATTTTTTTTATCTATGGTGATTTGTTTATATGTTTCGTTATATGGATTATTAAGAACAACATTGCTAATACCTTCTGAGACAATAAAAGGATTTCCAAGGCTTGCAACATCTATTCCTAATAACTTTAATTTCGTTGATTCATCCGGATTACTAAAAACTTTATTATCTCCACATAAGTTAGCCGCCAAAATATCCGCCATATTATAACAGGGATTAACTAAACCATAAGACTTCATTTCACAATGCGCAACCTCACCTATGGCATAAATACTATCATCCTGTGTTCTTAGTTTCGAATCTACTAAAATTCCCCCTGATTTTCCGGTGCCAAGATCACAATTTCTAGCTAATTCATCATTTGATCTAATGCCGGCAGAAATTATGACCATATCAACATTTAAGCTTTCATTATCTGCAAATAATAAACCTTCAACTTTACCTTCTCCTAGGATTTTTGATGTTTTTTTGCTCAAATGGACATGAAACCCCATATTTTTGATCTTTTCTACTAAAATATAAGAAGCATCCGCATTTAATTGATTTGGCATAAGTCTATCAGAAAACTCAACAATATGAGTATCTAAGGATAAATTTCGACAAGCATTCGCAGCTTCCAGTCCAAGCAAACCTCCGCCAATAATAGCTGCTGATTTAATATTTTTAGCATAATTGGCAATATCCTGCACATCCTCGATAGTCCGGTAAACAAACACCCCTTTTTGATCGATATTAACTATTTTAGGAACATAAGATGAAGAACCAGTACAGATAACTAAGTTATCATAAGAAACTTCTGTATGCTTTGTAGTCGTAATAGTTTTACTGCTCCGATTTATCTTTCTTACTTTTTCATCTAGGCATAAATCAATTCCATTTTTTTCATACCATGATTTTTTTTCCAACAATAATTCTTCTAAATTATTATTAACAAAGTATGAACTTATATATGTTCTATCGTATGCGGGATATTTCTCTTCTCCAAATATAGAAATAGTATATTTTTTTTCAAGGTCATACTCGAGCATCCTTTCACAAAACTTATAACTACTCATTCCATTACCAATAACAATTATATGATTTTTTTTCATAATCACTCCATATTTACTTTTAAGCTAAAAAACCCTTTCTAAGGAGGAAATCGCAACTTACTTAAATTAGATATTATTTTTTATATTTATACATCATCTATCTATAGATTCAAGTAATTACCAAGGGATTTAACTTCCCTTAGCATTTTAACATATAAGAAAAAGACTTAAAGTTCTATCGACAATATTTTAGAGGTAGAAAGTTCAGAAATCCCATTCTGTTTTATAAAAATATATTTCAAAAACACCCACACTAATAAAAAGCTTAAAGTAAAGTGCATCAAGGTAAGCCTAAACTTCCAACCACATAATATCAAATAAAAGCTTAAATATCTATTTAAAAAAATTAAATCATACGATTAAGCTATTTTAGAAGTATTTCAAAATAACTTACCCCCAAGTCCTTCTCCATAAGCCTAGCTTTTCCCCTTAAATTTTCAATCAAGTCTTTTAATTTTAAATCAAGTCTTTGCTCTAAAACTATTTGATAAAGCTCTTCTCTATTTTTAATATTAGCATGAAACTCTTTCGCTAGGAAACCATATAAATTAACATTAAAAATCTCTGCTTCTTGAAAACTTTCGAAATTACTCAAATCTTCAAGATCATCATTAATTTGATAAGCAAGTCCTATAATACGGCTATATTCTTCAATTTTCTGAATAACTATTTTATCTTTGCCTCCCACATAATAATAAGCCAAAAGAATAGGAGCAAAAAAAGAATAATAAGCAGTTTTCTCCTCGTATAAATTTAAGATATCTGCTTGGCTATGCACATCCAAAGTACACTCACTAATCGCTCCTTGAGCAGTCTTTAACCCCACTTGTAATAAAACATCTAATGCTTTATTTGTTTTATCATGTTTATGTGCAAAGTTTAAAGCAAAAGTGTACAAAAAATCACCAAATAAAAGAGCAAAATTATCACCAAACCTAACATGAAATGAGTCAGAACCTCTCCTTTTAGCTGAGTTATCTATCAAATCATCATGCACTAAAACAAAGTTATGGAACAATTCAAAACTAATAGAAAATTTATAAGGAATATCTTGCGTATTTCCCCCAAATTTAAGGTAAGATAAAATAAAAATATAAGAACGAAAGCATTTGCTTTTGGTGGAAAGGACATGCTGAAAAGCTAATTGAATATTAATGGGGAAGTTTGAAACCTCTGTTTGAATAAAACTTCCAACCTCCAAACTAATTTTTTGTTTAATATCTTGCATATATATCGTTTTTTTAAAATCCTGATTATGACAATAAAAAAGAAATTACTAATAATAACAAAAAGATAAAATGAAATTTTGCTGTCTGAATATCAATACACTTTAAATCTTTGTGATTATAAATAAACCTTAACAAGTAGACAGCAAAGGGGATAGACAGAAAAGCTAAACTCGACACCCAAGAGAAAATATTTAAATATATCGAAATTAACAAAATAAGATAGGGTGTAAAAAGTAAAAAAACATACAATCGTTTAGCATAATTGGCCCCAATTAATATGGGCAATGTTATTATCTTCGACTCTCTATCCGTATTAATATCTCGTAGATTATTTCCTAAAAGAATTGCAGCAGTAGGTAAGCCAAATAAAACACCCAAATAGACAGTTCCTATTTCAAATATTTCAGTTAATAATAATCCTGTAGCGACTGCTAAAATAGGTCCTAGCAAAGTAAAAACAAATACCTCACCAAGCACAAAATATTTATACCCAAAAGAATTATGCGTATAGAAATAAGCACCTAAAAAACTAAACAATAGAAGCAATAAAATTAACACACTTCCGCTATAGTATAGAATTAAGAGACCTAATATAATCGCGGAAATAAAACAAACATCCGCAATAATTTTCACTTCTTTAAGCTTTAAAAGTTTATTAGTCAAAACACCACTAGATCCAAAAGATTTTAATGTATCAATATTTCTTACATAATCAACTTGATCATTTCTAACATTAACGGCTATATGTAAAAATAAAACAAACAAAACCTCTAAAATTAAAAATAAATAACCAATATCATAATCTCTACTAAGCATAAAAATGGCTATCGCAATTATAGGAAAGATAGAAACCAAAAAAGAAAATGCTCTTAATAATTTAAAATAACTTTTTATTTTTAACATGCTTTTATTGTACAATAAGAAAGTAAAAAGTCTAGAAAAATAATGAAAAAATCTTACATAAATTAAGACTAAGGAGGGGGCATATGCATTTAGGTCTTTTAATATTAAGGCTTGGACTTGGGGGTACATTTATTCTGCATGGCTGGCCAAAACTCATGGGTGGGATTCAAACTTGGAAATGGCTTGGTTCAAGCATGACTACTTTTGGCATTACTTTTTATCCAGAGTTTTGGGGCTTTTTAGCAGCATGTACAGAATTTTTTGGTGCAATCTTAATTCTACTTGGGTTATTTACAAAACAAGCAGCATTTTTTTTATTTATCGTAATGTTTGTTGCTGTAAGTATGCATATTTCCAAAAATGATAATTTTAATCAAAGCTCACATGCAATTGAATTAGGAATTGTATTTTTGAGCTTACTTTTTACCGGTGCAGGAAAGTATAGCATCGATAATATTAGATAAGGAATTTATTCCATTCTATATTTATTGTATTAACTGCTTTTATCATTGCGCTTATCAGAATTTTATCCATTTTTAAGAGTTTCTAAGAGTGGCTTTTACAAATGGCCGAGTAAAGTAAAAACTAAAAGAACGCAGAAAAATGAAGATCTTTTAATAAAGATTCGAGAAATTTATTTAAAGAGCAACAGGGTTTATGGCAGCCCCAGAATTATGGCGGTGCTGAAACGTGATCAGTCATTTTTTAACCATAAAAGAGTCGAAAGGCTCATCAAAATTAATGCTATTGTGGCAAAAACAAAACAAAAGTTTAAAGTAGCTAGAAATGCTAAACATAATTATCCCGTAGCACCAAACTTAATAAAGCAGGATTTTTCTGCCCCTGTGGCAAATACGCTATATTTGAGTAATATAAGTTACATTAGAACACAAGAAGGCTGGTTATATTTAGCAGCAGTTTTAGATGCTTATACGCGTAAAATTGTTGGCTGGAGCATGTCCGAAAGACAAACAAAAAAATTGGTTGAAAATGCAGGATTACACAGAGTTAATCGACAAAAAGTTAACGGTGAAATTATTTTACATTCAGATCAAGGAAAACAGTATGCCAGGTATTCTTATCGAGATTTATGAAAAGAGCATGGATTTATTCAAAGTATGCGTGGTCGTGGTAACCCATATGATAATGCGATGATGGAATCATTTTTTCACACGCTAAAAACAGAAGAAGTTTACTGGCAAAATCATGAAACTAGAGCAGAAGCTAAAAAAAGTATATTTGAAGATATTGGAATAAATTATAATCGAATGAGATTGTACTCAGGAATTGGCTATAAGACGCCTATTGAATTTGAGATGCTAGCTAAGCGGTTACAAAATTAATTGTCCACCATTCGGGGGCAAGATCAGTTTTAAAAAGCCTCCAAAATTTTCTTTATTTGTATTCATAATTTTAAAACCTCTTTTACATATTCGCTTACATATTGACACAATACGCAATAAATTATCAATAAGTTTTTTATATCTTTTATATTTAAAGTTTAACTTGGATACTTTCTATTTCTTCTGAGTCTGTATAAAATTTAGAGTTACTACAACAAAGTTACGATTTACTATGTTTCGTATTTAAAAGGTCTCCTTGTTTTTTATATATTTTTTACTTTCGTTTTCTATTTCTTGTTCTACTTTTTGTTTTGCAAGCTCAAGTAATTCTTTGCTTTCTTTACGGAGTTTATGGCTTTGCTGGATTTTT
This sequence comes from bacterium, assembly GCA_024222485.1. GTDB lineage: Bacteria > RUG730 > RUG730 > RUG730 > JAAEPJ01 > JAAEPJ01. The sequence continues at coordinate 31,246 of JAAEPJ010000072.1, forward strand.
TCGGAAATCTGGGTTTGGATAGGTTGTGAGATGATTGGAATTTTGCAACTTTCAAAAGCAGTTAAATCATAACCACCTAAAATTGCCCCTTTCGAAATTCTTTGTAAAATAATAAGTAAAAATTTTGATTTAAATATAACTAAAAGAGTTTCTGAATTTATTTTATTTGATTTAAAAACATAAAATCCATTTGAAACAATAAAATTTTCATGTTCTTCATTAATTAAGGCAGAGGTTTCTAAACTACCACTAATAGAAGACAAAATAACCTCTCCTGTTTTTACTTTTCTTCTTGCTCTGGTTGGTAAATTTTTACCTAGTTCTTTTTCTGGAATCTCAATTTCACCATTATTTGAAACTTTTGAAAGTGGTATGTAACTATATAATTCATTGTCTTTTGGAAAAAAGTTTTTTTTATTAAATTTAAAAATATTCCTCACATAATCCCATCCACCCTCATACTCTTCAATCTTTTTAATAATATCATCGTATTTTGGCTGAAAATACTCACTATCAAATCTTTTAGCTTGTTCAACTTCTTTTTTTGTTGTTTCAAATGTTAGTTTATGTTTTGGTTTGTAATTTATTAAATCTAATTCTTTTAATAATAGTTCTTCTGCTTCTTTGTAGAGTTGTTTTGATAGTGTTTGTTTTTCGTGTGCTTCTTTGACCATTCTTTCTATTTGGAGTTGGAAGGAGTGAGGGAAATATGGAAAAATAAATTTTTTCATATCTCTTATATAAAGATTTGGTTGAACATTCCCAACAACATTTCTTAATGATTGCATCCTTCCATATTTAGATAACAAAAAAGTAGAAATTAAATAAGGAGAAATTTCTTTTGATCTTATAATTCCAACATGACGATCAGAATTGGCAGGTAATAAATCTTCTGTAATAACAGCACAATTTCCAATTGTTCCCACAGTTGAAATAATTACATCATTTTCTTGTAAAGAAGTTCTAGGATTTCTTATGTGTTGTTTTTCTGAAATATAACTTAGTCCAGAAATATCAAACATGTTTTCTTTAGGAGCTTTTGCAGAAAACAATAAAATTTTACTTTTTTTATCAAAATTTATAGATGAGTGAATCCCATCTGTAATAAATGAAAAATCTTCAAAAAGAGTATACTCTTTACTTTTAATTTTTGCCTCTACCTCCAAATACTCAGGCTTAAAATACTCTGCATCAAATCTTCCTGCTTCTTCAATATCCTTTTTACTAACTATACTTATCTGTGCCATAATTATTTCAATCTCTTTACTGTTTTATTTTCAATTCCATCGAATTAGATGGAATTACAAATTGTGCCATCAGTGTTGACACAATTTATTTGTTTTTTTAAATTTCCTAACACTTAGTCTTTTCACTCCAAAAACTCAATTTTTCTTTTTTAGCCCATTTTTCAAACTCATAAGCAATTTCTTTTAAATCCTGTTTTTGTATTAAATGATTATGCTCATCAACTTTTCTTTCTCCTGTTTCCTCATCAACCTCATAAATCTCTTCTCCTGAATTATCCTTTCCAGAGTTTTCTGAAACTGCCATAAAAATACTATAATCATCAATTTTAGGGTTATAAGTTTCTGAATTTTTATCCTCATCCCATTTTTGAACAAATAATACAGATGTTTTTGTTCCTGTATGTGGCTTAAAAGTATTGCCATCAAGACCAACTACGGCAATTAGTCTTGCTCTTTCCATTATAAATTCTCGAATTCTTTCATCACTTGTATTGTTAAACCTTCCTTGTGGAAGAACAATAGCCATCCGGCCGCCATCTTTTAGAAAATCTAAATTTCTTTCAATAAATAAAACATCTCTAGAAATTTTGCTTACTTTTTTACCTTTTTTAAAAGCAACATCATAATTTGAAATTAAACGACTGTCTTTTATATCTCCTGCAAAAGGTGGATTTGCCATAACAATATCAAAATTAAATTCTTTTGGATGAGATGAGTCCTTTGCCAAATCTAAAAGCCTCAGGTAACCTTCATTATAAGTTTTCATCCAGTCTCTATCTTTTTGTTTCTCATTCCATCTTGAATAATCCAAACTATTTAAATGCAGTACATTAGTTTTTCCATCTCCTGCAATCATGTTTAAAGTTCTTGCTACACGAACAGATTTTTCATCAAAGTCAATTCCAAAAACTTTGGTGACATATTTTTTTTGTTCTCGTGTTAATTTTTGATTTGAAAAATTAGCAAAATTAGCTTTGCCTTGATTAACTAATTTTTGCCAAACATTAAAAAGAGTATGCACAGTAAACCCACAACTTCCACAAGCAGTATCAATCATATATTCGTTTAAATGTGGATTTATCATATAAACAGCCATATCAATTACATTTCTTGGCGTAAAATATTGACCTTTTTCACCCTTCGCAGATTTATTAACAAGATATTCAAAAGCTTCATCAATTACTTGAAGATTTGAGTTAAAAAGTTTTACATTTTGCAAAAATCCTACACAGATTTGCAAATGGTTTTCATCTGTAATTCTTAAAGGTTCCCCTTTTTCAAAAATACCAGACCATTTATCTTTTGCTTTTTGAAATAACTCATTTATAACTTTTTTAGTATGATGAGAATCTCCACGACTTCTAAACTCTAATTTTCTAAAACCTTCATTATCAATTTTTTCTAAAATTTCTTTATCGCTTAAACTATCATTTTGTTTTTTTATTATTTTAAACTGTGTTTCAATATTTACTCTATCATCTGAGCTTTCCATTTCATCATAAAGTTTTGTGAAAATCATTTTAAAAACTTCCTCAAAAACATCAACACCAGCATTTGCTAAAACTTCATCTTCCATTTCTTCAATTAAAGATTTCAATGATTTTCTTTCTTCATAAAGTCTATCTTTTTGCATTAATTCTAAATATGTAAAAAATTCATTTTTAATATCATCTATTGTTTCATTTGCTTTTGGGATATTTGAAAGCGGTTCAAAATAGTTTGGGTCAAGTCGCTCGTAATAAGCTATTTCAACTCCATTTGTCCAAACTGCAAGAGGTGAGCCTGTTCCATTACAATAACTTTTTAATTGGTCTTTACCATCTTTTGCTTTATGTTTTTTTATTTCCAAAACACAATAAACACTTGTTCTATCAGACTTATTTAATATAACAATATCAGCAAACTTTTTTTCTCTTCCGAAATTAACAGTATACTCAACTTCAAGTAAGTTTAACGGATAATCATATTCATAAATAAGTTTATCAAGCATTAATTGTCTAATTATTTCTTCTGGTTTTGCTTGAATATCTTTATTTCGTTTAAGACATTTAATAAATTTTTTATCTTTTTTATTAAAAATATTTCTTTCAATTCTATCTATACTTTCAGAAGAAAAAATAGTTAAATCATATTTATCATTAGACTTTACTAATTCTGCAAGTTTAGTATTTGTATCAATTTTTATATTACTCATTTTGTTGTTTTTCCCTTAGTAATAATTTTTATACTTTCTTTTCTTTCTGCCACATCTCTTTATTTTTCAAGCCAATAATAAATAAATTTAATAGATTGAAAAAAGTTTTTTGATTTATTAAACAACCTTAATGTAATTGTATTTTATGAGCTGTGACAGAGGCTATAACTTTTCTATTTCTTCTTTGAAAAGTTTTGTATATTTCATTATTTCTTCAAGGGGTTTCCCATCTTTCTTCATTTCTTTCGCCATTTCAAACTTTTCTTCTTTGCGACCTTCAGCAAGCCCCTCTTTTTTCCCTTTTTTAATTCCTGATTTTTCACCCTCACTCAATCCCTCAACAAGCCCATCTCTCTTGCCTGATATTCTTCCCTCATGTATTCCCTCTTTTCTTCCTTCTTCCTTGTCCTCTGCTCTTCGCTCTAGGTACAAAGCTTGCATTTTATACTGCTCTTCCATGCTAAAAAAACTATCATTGCCTATAATGATATGGTCATGAAATTTCATGCCGCCCGTTTCGGTTAATAATAAAAGTTCCTTGGTAAAGGCTATGTCATTGCCGCTTGGCTCTGGGTTTCCGCTTGGGTGGTTATGCACGACTATTACTCCATAAGCATTTAGTGCAATAGAGGCTCGTATCACTTCAAACTCTCTTGTATATATTCCATCTATTCCGCCTATGGCAATTGTTTCAAAACATATTATCCTCATGTCTTTATCTAGGCTTATTGTTATTATTTTTTCTTTTGACTCATTTTGCAAATCAGAAAATAGCTCATAAACTAGTTTTGTATCTACTAGTTGAACATCTTTAAACTTTGATGATACTCTCTTCTTTTTGTACTGCATATTAAGCTCTCTTAAATAAACTGTTTCTTTTTTGGGAGTTTCTGACATTTTTTATTCTCCTAGTTTTAGTTTTTAAGGTGCATTATTATAATATTATATATACATAATAATTGTTAGATAAACAATTCCTTTTCAAAGTTTTGTTTTGCTTTTTGTTTACGCTAATTACTTGAATAATTTCTTAACAACCTCAAAAGCTCTTGCTGTTGACTTTGCAATTTAGCATCAAAAATAATTTTATAATCAAAATTTTTATTTAAATCTATAAAGTCTTTAAATCCAACCTCTTTACTAAAAACCTCATTAAATAAACTTTTAATTTTACCATCATAGCTTTTTTTGTTTGCTTCATAATCTATTTTTTTACCCTGCCCTTTCACCTCTATAACTAAATATCTACCTTTTCTTGTTTCAATCAAAAAATCAGAAAAATATTTTGATATATTCTTATATTCAGGATTATAGTAGTCAAAATAAAAGTCATTATGTAGTTGGTTTAAACTCCACCAGTAAAATAAATATCTACTATTAGCTCATCCTGTTCTAGCTCGTTTGCTAAAGTTAAAAATAAATCTTTTTCATCTTCACTATCAAAATTATAAGGATTTATATGAAAACCTATTTTTTCATTATACTCTTGTTTATAAACAACTAATTTATTTTTTCTTGTATTAATATTTATTTGAAATGGATATGCTTTTGTTATATCTAGCTCCTCATTAAAAATAGTTTCTTTTATTTCATAATCAAAAACTTTTTTTATTCCTATCTTTATTTGGATAATTACCCTTTAACACTCTCCTTGGCTTATCACCATAATTTATTAGAAAATACAATGGCATTATTCCCTACGATATCCATCATTTCCCCGATTATTGCTCTAAAAAGCTCAAATTCTTATTTTTAAATTAATAGGGGAAAGTTAAAAAAATATTGCCATCTTTGTGATTAGCATAACTTTAAATGTTACACATTAAACAAAAATTCTACAATATCACCATCTTTCATCACATAATCACGCCCCTCTTGTCGAATGACACCAGCTTCTCGTGCTTTCTTAAGACCATTATATGTTACAAAATCATTAAAAGGAATGATATTAGCACGAATAAACCCACGCTCAAAATCCGTATGAATAACTCCAGCTGCTTCCGGTGCAGTCGCACCTTTTTTAACTGTCCAAGCACGGGTTTCTTTCTCTCCTGTAGTTAGATATGTTTGCAACCCTAAAAGATTGAAACATTTTTTAGCAATTAAATCTAAACCAGAAAATTCTAAACCAAGTGCTTCCAAATATTCTTTTTTTTCTTCCTTATCAAGAGTAGAGATTTCCTCCTCAACTTTGGCTGAAATAATGACAAACTCATCTCCACTCTCTCGGGCATATTCATTAATTTTTTTTATTGCGTCATTTTCTTGACCAATCTGCGTTTCGGCAATATTAGCAATATAAACTACTTTTTTCGCGGTTAAAAAACCAAACTCTTTAATAAGTGTAGCTTCTTCTTCGGTTAAATCCAAAGAACGAACTGTTTTCTCATCCTCAAGTGTTTTAAGAATCTGCGCCAAAAGTTTATGTTTATCCATTAATTCTGAATCTTTAGCTCCTTTCAGCCGTTTGGCTAAATTATCAAGCGCTTTTTGTGCCGCCTCAAAATCACTCATAATAAGTTCAAAATTAATCGTTTTAATATCAGAAATAGGATCGATTTTACCAGAAACATGTACAATATTATCATCTTCAAAAGCACGAACCACATGGGCGATGGCTGATACCTCTCGAATATTAGATAAAAATTTATTGCCAAGCCCTTCGCCTTGAGATGCTCCTTTAACCAATCCAGCAATATCTACAAATTTAATGGTAGAATGAATAATCTCTTTCGTATTACTTATTTTCGCTAAAATATCTAACCGCTCATCCGGAATAACCACAATCCCTGTATTAGGTTCTATTGTACAAAAAGGATAATTTTGTGCTTCTGCCCCAGCATTTGTAATTGCATTAAACAAAGTTGATTTTCCGACATTTGGAAGACCAACGATACCTATTGAAAGTGCCATTTTTTTCTCCTAAGTTTAATATTGCAAACAATCTAATAAAATAAATATTATAAAAATTCGCAAATTTCATAATCAAATACTTACTTCCCAACAAAGCTTTAATGAATAAATGATACAAACAACCTAAAAAAGTATTGCCAAAGGCATAAAACGATATCTTTATTACAAAGACCTGCTACTTTTAACAATACTCTGATCAATTGATGAACTACTAAAAACAACCTGTTCTAGCTTTGAGATATCAAAAATTTCCTCATCATCAATTTCCTCAATTTCTTTAATATCATCATAATTATTAAAAAGTTCTGAATACATAGAAACCTCTTCCGGTTCTGTCCCTTGAATAAAAGCTTCCATATATGAGTTTTCATCTAACTCAATCGACCTTAACCCTGTATTCTTATTAATAGGCACAAAAACAATATTATCTGGGATATCAAAATCAATCTTTGGTTTTTCTTTTAAAGCTTTTTTCATAAAATCAGTCCAAATCGGACAAGCCAGTCTACCACCTGTTCGCCCTTTACCTAAAGTTCTTTGATCATCAAACCCTACCCAGACACTCGCTACAATTTGTGGGGTAAAACCAATAAACCAAGCATCAGAATAATTATTAGTTGTACCAGTTTTTCCTCCTGTAGGGCGCCTAAGTCGCCTAGCATATCGACCAGTACCATATTCTACTACCCCATGTAATAAGTGTGACATAATAAATGCTGTTTCCTCTGATAAAACCTCTTCTTCTTCAGGGTACCTCTGTTCTAATAATTGCCCATCATTATCATAAATCTTAATAATAGCATAAGGCTTAGTCTTAACTCCACGATTAGCAATTGTTGCATAGGCATTAGTAAGCTCTAAAGGAGTTACAACAAAAGTCCCAAGGGCCATTGATAAATAAGGTGCAACATAGCTTTTAATCCCTAGTTTTTTAGCATAATAACAAGCGGTGGATGTTCCGGCCTTTTCTAAGAGCTTAATTGATGTAACATTAATTGATTTCTGTAATGAAGTCCTAAGAGTAACATCCCCCTTATATTTATTTGAGTAGTTGCCTGGTCTCCAGATCTGCATGGGATCATACTTCACTTCTTCTTTATCTTCTTCATCAACATTAATTATCTTATGTTTAGCTATGAGAGAAGCCTCATCACCATTTTTATCTTCATCTTCTTCGATAATTCTAAGACCTGAGATAATTTCAGGATCAACATCAGAATAATCCGTTGTATTTCCAACAAGTTCCCAATCAGTGCCATCATTATAGTAAATAACAGGCTCATCCTTTAAAATAATATTAGAAGCAAGCCCTTGGTCAATAGCTGCTGTAAAAATAATGGGCTTAAAACAGGATCCTGGCTGCCTTCTAGCTTGAATAGCACGGTTAAACTGACTGTCTTTAAAATCACGCCCACCAACTAGAGCACGAATCTGTCCGTTCTTAGTATCCAGTGCAATAATAGAACCCTGAACATTTTTGTATGTATCCGTTGAATCATAAATCAAAATATCTTTATCCCATTTTGAAAGCTTTTTTTGCGGGTGTTCCAAGTGCTCTTTAATTTTTCTTAGCTTTAGAACATCGAACTTTTCTAAATGTTTTTTTAGAGCATTCACCGCAGCAATCTGCATATTTAAATCAATTGTTGTATAAATTTGTAATCCTCCACGGTATAACATTTCCCCATAAAGAGATTCAAGCTCTTGTCGAACATACTCTACAAAATATGAAGCATATTTTTCCTCAATATTTTTTTCTATGGTAATAATAGGAGTACTTTTACTAATTTCATAATGTTCCTGTGTAATAAATTTTTCATCATACATCCGCCTTAAAACAGTATTCCGACGCTTTAAAGCAGACTCTGGGTATTTAAATGGAGAATAATATGATGGAGCCTTAGGTAACCCAGCAATAAGTGCACATTCTTCTAGGTTTAAAGCATTCGGATGTTTGCCAAAATACAGATCTGCCGCCATATTAATTCCATACACTCCATGCCCAAAGTAAATATGATTAAAATACATTCCTAAAATTTCATTTTTAGAATATTGCTGTTCTAATTTAATGGCTAAAATAGCTTCCTTAATTTTACGGATATAGCTTCTATCAAGTGTTAAAAATAAATTACGCGCCAACTGCTGAGTAATTGTACTAGTTGCAGACAGCCTTTTTCCAGTCAGTAATTTCTTTAAAATTGCACGCACAATCCCAATCGGATCTATCCCCCAATGCCTATAATAACGCTTATCTTCTGTGGCCACAATTGCATCTATTAAGTTCTCAGGAATCTGATCAAAAGCAAGGAAAATACGCCGTTCAATAAACAGTTCATCAATCAGCTCGCCATGCATATCATAAATTTTTGTTGTTAAATTAGGTTTGTAATACTGAAGCTCCTCAATAGAAGGTAAATCCTTAGAAAAATAATGAACCAGAAAGACGCCTTTAGCCACTATCAAAACAAATAATAAAACTGCAATAATTATTAATTTATTTTTCATATTTTTACCACATAACAACCTAAGTTTTTATTCTTCATTCCTCTACTTTAAATATCTCTAAATTTATTTACAATGGGCATCCTACGATCCTTGCCAAATGCTCGTGGCATTATTTTGATTCCTATGGCTGCTTGCCGCCTTTTATACTCACTAAAGTCAACTAAGCTTATCACCCTTTCTACAACCTCTCTCTCCACATCAAGATCAGTTAAAATCTCATCAAGAGAATAATCTTTCTCAATATATCTTACAAGTATTTTATCTAGCACAGCATATGAGGGGAGAGAGTCTTCATCTTTTTGATCAGGTCTTAACTCTGCGGATGGAGGCCTTGTTATAATAGAAGCAGGAATTGCCTTATGTTCCTTAGAAAGGGCAAAAACCATAGTCTTGGGAATATCTTTAATAATAGCAAACCCACCGGCCATGTCACCATAAAGGGTACAATAACCTGTCGCTATTTCACTCTTATTTCCAGTTGTTAGAACCAATGCCCCAAATTTATTAGACATTGCCATTAAAATATTCCCTCTAATCCTTGCTTGAATATTTTCCTCTGTTGTATCTTCTGGTAACCCCTTAAAAATATCCGTAAAAAAATCCTTATAGGCATTGCGTAATCCTTCAATCGCTATCTCATGGAACTCTACGCCTAAATTTTGAGCTAAGACCCTCGCATCATTTTTCGTTCCGGCTGACGAATAAACTGTTGGCATAGAAATACAAACCACTTTATCTTTCCCCAGTGCATCAACGGCAATTGCTGCAACCAAAGCCGAATCAATTCCACCACTTAGACCGATTAAAACTTTATTAAATCCACTTTTAAAAACATAGTCATGTGTACCAAGAACAAGTGCCTCATATACTTGCTGCATCTTAACTTTAGGATCTTTATTGACTAGCTGAAGGGTTTCTCGATAATCAATACCTTGGAAGCTATTAGGTTTTACTGTCTCTGCAATAAGTAACTCTTCTGTAAACAAACGGGCTTGTTTAAGCAATCTTCCTTCTTTTGTTAAATAGAAACTTCCGCCATCAAAAACCAACTCATCCTGCCCCCCGACTAAATTACAATATAAAATATCAGCAGCCGATTTTTTAGCATAGCGGGAAATAACCTCTTTACGCAAATGCTCTTTTCCATAATGATAAGGTGAAGCTGAAATATTAATAATTAAATCTACGCCCTTAGTCTCTTCACAAATTGTATCATCTTCCCAAATATCTTCACAAATACTCATAGCACATCTCATATTCTTAATATCAATAATTAAGGGCTTGTTTCCTGCTTTAAAATAGCGTTGCTCATCAAATACACCATAATTAGGAAGTTTGCGTTTATGATACTTATACTTGATCACACCATCTTGCAACACTGCTAAAGCATTATAATCCCCATCGATAAAACCAAGAATAACAATAAGTCCTTCGACTTTTTGAGCAATTTCTTTAACAATTTCAATATTCCGTTTTAAAAATTTTTTTTTAAATAAAAGGTCCTCCGGAGGATAGCCACAGATAGCACATTCAGGAAACACTACAAGATCAACATGAGTATTTGCAGTAGTTGCTCTTATTATATAATCCAAAATTTTAGATTTATTTGCTTCAAAATCCCCCATCACTGGGTTAATCTGAGCAATTGCATAGGTTAACATGGTTGGATACCTAAGATAACTAATAGAGAAACAGAAAAGATAGTATCTCTACAGATTAATTTTAAACTCTTTGAATATAATTACCTTCATTTGTGTCAATTTTAACTTTATCGCCAATTTCTATAAAAAGCGGAACCATAATTTCAAGCCCATTCTCTGTTGTTGCAGGCTTTAAAGCATTAGTAGCCGTATCCCCTTTTAAGCCTTTTTCAGTATAAGTAATCTCAACAACAATACTTTGTGGTAATTGTACCCCTAGTATTTCATCCCCATAAAACAAAACATCAATCTCCATATTATCTTGTAAATATTTAACAGCGCCACCAATATTTTCTTCTTTAATCTCAACTTGTTCAAATGTTTCATTACTCATAAAAATATAAGAGTCACCATCATGATAAAGATACTGCATTCTTTGCCTTTCAAGGTTAATTTCTGCAAATTTTTCACCAGACTTAACAGTTGTTTCAAAAATCGCACTTGTTCTTAAATTTTTCAGCTTTAAACGCAGTACAGCCCCACCTTTTCCTGGTTTATGATGTTGAAACCAAAGAACCGTAACGATATTTTCTCCGAGTTTAAAGCTTACGCCATTGGAAATATCACTTGTTGAAATCATTATATAATAGTCTCCTCTATAAACTTATGATAGGTCAAAGACATCAAAAGTGATGTCCATTCAAATTAAGAAAATTAAAACCGAGGTTCTAAACCAAAAATAGCTGTAATTGTTTTCTGTGGGGTCAACATGCCTTCTTTATTAACAGTAATATTTTCTGGCTCTAAATATTTAATAATCTCAATATTACTTTGAACATGCCAATCACCATAACCTGCACTATAGCGTTTAGTCGTTAAATAATCATCTAAAAGTGCTTTTTTTCTAATATATTCATTAACATAGTTTGCACATTGTTCAACTGCCTCAGAGCCAATAGAGTCCCAAATAGTTGCCTTCAAAATCTGCCTATCCTCTAAAAATTTTTCAATCTTAATATCAAAATTAATTCCCAAGGTAACAGCAAAAACAACCGTTTTTGCTGAATTTAATAACAATTTTTTAACATCATCACTCCATTGATACAAAAACTCTACTTGATCCTCAATACGAATCATGGCAAATGGCTCAATCGCCACATAAACTTCTTGTATTTCTTCAAGAATCAAGGATTTTATATTCGCATCAATCTCTGTTCTTCTTGTATATTTCAAATAGGATAAAACTTTTTCGATTCTAACATTAACTTGAAAATTATTTAGTTTTTTTATTTTTAACATCATAAACCACCGGACTTGCCACAAAAATAGTTGAATAAACACCAGAAATCATTCCGATTATTAAAACCAGTGAAAAGTCACGCAAAATATCCCCACCAAATAAAAAAAGTGCAAAAGCAGAAAAAAGAGTCAAAACTGTTGTAATAACAGTTCGTGAAAGAGTTTGGTTTATACTGTCATTTACAACGACATCAAGCGGATCTTTATAGCGTATCCGAATATTTTCACGAATTCTATCATAAATTACGATTGTATCATTAATCGAGTAACCAACAATAGTCATTAAAGCCGCCACTACTGGTAAAGTAATTTCTTTTCCCAACAAAGAAAAAATCCCAACAGTTACTAAAATATCATGGACAAGTGCCATCACACCCGCAAGCCCCCAAATACCTGCATGGAAACGAATAGCAATATAAATAATAATACCTAAAAATGCCAAACAAAATGCTAAAAGAGCACGCTTAACAAGCCACTTACCAACTGCAGGACCGACAATCTCCACCTTTTCAATCACAAAATCTTTATTAATATAAGTTTGAAGCTCATTAATTTTGCTATTCGCAAGCTGATCAGTAGCAGGGATTCTAAAAATCATAATATTACTACCAGTAAAACGCTGGATTGCTATATTCTCAAACCCCATGCTCTCAAGACCTGTTCTAACTTCATCATTCTCGATTGCAATTTCTCCAAAATTCAATTGAACCAAAGTCCCTCCAGTGAAATCAATACCAAGTTTTGGTCCACCCTTAGAAATCAAAGAAAAAAGACCTGCTAAAATTACAATCATACTTAAAATATAAGCAAACTTTCTTTTTGCTAAAAAATTAATATTTGTATTTCTAAAAATATCCATTTTATTTTTCTCCCTATTATCTTTAAAATAATACAATTCATTATCCTAATATTTTAAATACTTAAACTTTTAATTTCTTGATTCTTTAAAATTAGTTCATAAATAACTTTTGTTACAATAATAGCTGTAAACATACTACTCGCAAGACCAATAGTTAGCGTTACAGCAAAACCTTTAACGGGGCCTGTTCCAAACTGGAACAAAAACATTGCAGCAATCAAGGTTGTTATATTCGCATCCATGATTGTTGAAAATGCCTTATCATAGCCAGCATCTACAGCAATCCTGATTGTTTTACCTGCTCGTAACTCTTCTTTAATTCTCTCACAAATTAAGACATTTGCATCAACGGCCATACCAATGGTTAAAATAATACCAGCAATACCAGGTAAAGTTAATGTTGCATGAAAATAAGCCATTAATCCAAGAATAATAACAGTATTTAAAAGCAAAGCAATGTTAGCAATAACTCCAGAAAATTTATAGTAAACAAGCATAAACAGTACAACCATTATCATGCCAACGAGACCAGCAATTGCTCCTTTTTTAACACTATCAGAACCAAGTGTCGGTCCAACAGTTCGATTCTCAATAATATAGACAGGTGCAGGTAAGGCACCCGCTTTTAAAATAATTGCTAAATTCTTCGCCTCTTCAGGAGTAAAGCTACCCTCAATAATAGCATTACCATCAGGAATACGAGATTTAATTACAGGTGCAGACTGTACAATACCATCTAAAACAATAGCTAAGCGTTTCTGAGTATTTTCACCTGTTACATCTGCAAATTTTTGCCCACCTTCTTTATTAAAAGTTATCGCGACATACGGAGAACCATAATCGCCACCGACTTTAACTTCTGCATTCGTTAAAGAGCTACCTGTGACTGCAGCCTTTTTTTTCACGGCATAGTTACCATAGTCTTTCCCTTTTAAAACTTCAATATTCGCTGGCAACTGATCTTGAAGAATATTCCCTTCTTCATCCATATAATCACTTATTACAAAATCATCCTCTACAAGCTTAAATTCAAGCAAAGCTGTCTTCCCCACCAATTCAACGGCTCTATCAGGATTTTTAATACCAGGAAGCTGCACGGCAATCCACTTATCACCTTGACGAGAAATCAAAGGTTCACTAACACCAAACTGGTCAACTCTATTCCGAATAATCTCTATAGATTGCTCCATAGCATCCGCCAAAGTTACATTTTTCGGAATTTTTGCGACATCAAGCTCAAGTAAAAGGTTCATCCCCCCTCTTAAATCAAGTCCGAGATTTAAGGACTTCTCTATCAGTGGATCACGCAAACCTTCACGAGTCTCACGCTCAGACTCACTTAAAGAATACCATGTAAATGATGGATAAATATGCCAGATAGAAAAAATCAAAACAATTCCTATCAAAATTAATCTAAAACCTTGATGTTTCATGTTCCCTCCAATACAAAATATTCCTGTTTATTTTTAAAATATAAACAAGACATTTCTTTATATCTATAAAATTTATTTGTTATCCGAATTAATAACTTGTGAAATTGAATTTTTTTCAAGTAAAACTTTCGTTGAATCAGATATTTTCACATAAACCGTACTTTGCAAATCTGACTTAAAGCTATCAACTTGCCCATAAATCCCCCCAGAGGTAATAACTTTATCACCAACCTGAATATTTGCAACCATAAGTTTATGTTGATCCGCTTTTTTCTTCTGTGGACGAATTAAAAAGAAATAAAAAATAACAAATAATAAAATTAATGGAATAAACCCTGTAATTGGATTTTGTGATGCAGTATTAACACCTGCTTCTGCATAAAGTAACGACATATTCAATAACTCCTTTTTATATTAAGTAGAAATAACAAAGTTATCTCTCTCCAAATTCCGAATATCTTAGCATTTTTTACGAGGAGATGTAAAGAACTACAGCTCTAAAAATATTTGATTAAAAAATGGAATTCCTAAATCTGTTAAAACGACATTTTTTACTTTTGTTTTTAAATAACCTTTTTGAATCCAAAAATCATACTTTTTTTGATAAGGGATGCCTTTATCAAGCAATCTCATATTTAGCATCTTTTTTTCAAGCTCAACTTGCTCATTGCTAAGTTCTTCAACCTCTTGTTTACCGTTAAAATAATCCGCTAGTTTATTCGCATTTTTATATCTTCGTTCTTTTAAAAAAGAACATGCTGAGGGACCAAGCCCCAAATATTCACCTCTATTCCAGTAAACTAAATTATGTTTACATTCTTTACCTTTTTTCGCAAAATTTGAAATTTCATAATGCAAAAATCCATAATTCTTTATTATTCTGACTGATTCTAAATATGTCTCCACTTGATCTTCTGCTGTCGAGTAATTATCCAGCATATAAAGAGAAAGGTGCGTAATTTTATGCCCTTCATTTTTTAAAAACATATTAAGTTCTCGTAAAAAATAAGGATAATCTTTAAATCCTACAATTAAGTCGATATTAATATCTTTCTGACAATCACTTAAGTAAGCAAAAACTTGTTGGAACCTTTCAAAAGTATGAAGTCTACCGATTTTTTTTAGAATATTATTATCAAAAGCTTGAAGACCAAGACTAAACCTATTGACAATATTTAACTTTGCTATTTTTTCTAATGTTAAACTCTCAGGATTAGCTTCTAGCGTGAACTCCAACAAAGACGTTAAATCAAAATTATTTTTTATCAGCTTGATTAATTTGTCAAGCTGCGTAACAGAAAGGAGAGAAGGTGTTCCTCCTCCGATGAAAATAGTTGAGAGTTTCATCCCTCTATAAAGTTGCATTTCCCTCTCAAGGGCAATTAAATACTTATCTATTAAGTCTAGCCCCTCAGGATATGAAACAAAATCACAGTAACCACATTTAGCCTTACAAAATGGAACATGGATATAAAGACTTTTCATAACTTTTTATAAACCTCGGACTTATTTGATCGCATAAATCGAAATAAAATTAAAACTTTGGAACCACTGATAAACTTGCTTAAAACCAATTTCCTTTAATATTTCTTGGTAAAACCCTAATCTCTCACAAACCAAAACATCTTCTAATGCTGTGCGTTTTTGAGCAATTTCAAGGTCTGTATAGTCATTAACTTTCTTAAAAAGTGCTTGAAAATCTTCTTGAAAAATATTCTCACTCTTGCTATCAAATTTAATCTTTTCCGAAAGGATGAAACAACTATCATTGTTCATGCCATGCCAAATATTTTTTAAAAGATTTTTTCGTTTACTCGGAGCAATAAACTGAAGCACATAATTCATAGAAATAAAAGAAGCATTTTCAAGCTTAATATCACAAATATCTGCAAAAATAAAATCAATACTTGGATTATTAAACTGTATCCCTTTAAGCATTGCCTTTGAATTATCTATTGCTTTGATATTAAAGTTTTTATCTGTATTATTTTTAATAACGGAATAAGTAGTTGCTCCCAAAGAACACCCCAAATCATAATAATTAGTATGATTTTTAATAAAACTTTGTGAAATTGCCCCCGTCATTTCTACAATAAATTTATAATTAGGAACTGAACGGTTTATCATATTTTCAAAAACAGACACAGTATTCTCATCAAATACAAACTTTTCATTATTTTTAAGCGGTTTTTGATAAATTTTATCTATTTGTTGCATAATATATTTCCTCAATGATAATCTCTTTATTTACTAAATAAGTTATCTCCGTTTTACTAACTTTGTAAAATATTAAATCTAGCAGGTACAATAAGAACAACAATTAGCATAGCACCTAATTAAAGTTATACACATTTGAGCTAACTAACACATTCCTTTTTAAGTTAGGTCATTACTCGAGCAACAATGACAACCTTTGTATTTCTTTGCCTAATCCTATCCCAGCGATCTTCTTCAAAGCTTTTAATTTTTTCTATTTTCTGTTTTTGTTTTACTACTAAAATGCGCATTTTTCTTTGAAGTTCAAATTCCTTAACTCGTTCATCTTTTTGTTTCTTTTTATCTAACAAAATTTCGCTTTGCTTAATCGCGTCTAAAATCTTTTTGATACGGATTTCTTCTTTTTTTAGCACACCATCCTCTATCATTGTTTTATAATTATCCAAAAATACAAATATTAAGTTACGCATATTAAGCTCTAACTTTTTAATTGAAAAAAATTCTTTCTTATATACTTTAACGGTATTATCCAAATAAACATCATAAACGTCTAGCTCTAACATAAAACTATCCCCTACCCCTAAGTCATATAGGTCAAAACTAAGGACCAAGTGTGCTTTTAGCGTATCCGTAGATTTATAAATATCAACCTTTTGATAATTCGAATCATCTAGAATATTCAATTTGTTTTCATATCTCAAATATTTTAAAATTAAGGGTCTCATCTGTGAATGTCCCGTATATTCAGACACAACTACTTTATAGTTTTGATGTGCTCTTGTTTCTGCTAATCCTTTTTTCTTTTCTTGGTTTTTCTTTGTCTTATATTCTGTTTTATTCATAAAAAAAGACAAAGTTAAATAATGTAAATACCCGAGCTCTCCACGCTTAGAAAAAGCATAATCTATCCTACGACCATTTATTTCCAAGCTAAACCCCAACTTAATACCAGACATAAAATCCATATAAGGATCAATTAGATCATTATCCACTCCTGCATAAATATTAAAATTTTCACTAATATCAGATTCAAAAGCAAAAGAGATTTCATCGCTGCTATAAAAATTGAAGTACCAGTCCACCCAATATTTTTTATTGATACCAAAGGCAAAATTATAGTTTTCATCATCACCAAAATTTAAAAGTGAAAGTCCTACGGCTAAATCTTTACCAAAAACAGCATTGACACCAAGGTCTAAGGAGTTGCTTGCATAAACCTTATCGCTACCAACACGAGCCTCCTCAATATTAAGCCTTAAACCAAAATCAAGTGGCAGAGAAGAATTATAAGGTATAATTTTTTGGGAATACAAAATACCCAACAAGTCTTGCTTGTACTCACTTTTCCCTAAAAAAACATTGTCATCATTCCATATTTCAACACCTTTACTGACAAACTGGGAATAACTTAACTCTGCATTACCCTGATAGAGAGGAAACGAACCCATAACTTGCCTAATATTCTCTTCATATTCCATTGGCACATATGAAGCGGAAATAATATAATTATCTTTAGCAAACACATTTAAAGCTGGATTATAAAAAGATCCATGATATGAATCATTCTCCGCGACATTTTTCAAAACAATACTATGAGCGTTCACAGATAAGTCTTCCACAGAAGCAAATACTGCTGCCCCCATAAAAAATAAAAATAATACCAGCAAATATTTTTGCAGCATATTCATTTAATAACGACCTTTTTCATAAGTTTAGAGTCTGCAGTTTTATAAAATAGATAATAAATACCTTTGGAAAGTCCACGACCTTGCCAGGTGCGAGAATACCCCCCTTTGACCTTATTCTCATCAACTAATTTCTCTACCATCTTACCTTTAACATCATAAACTAAAATCTCTACACTCGAATCATTACGGACATTATAGACAATATTTGTCCCCTGAGATTTAGAAAATGGGTTTGGATAAGTATGAATATCATCCTTTAAAACATTAAGAGCATAATCCCTTATTAAAACAATTACATTATTCTCTTCACTATTATAAAGCATTCTATGTTCATCAGAAGAAGAATAGCCTAACTTGGTTGTAATAATACGCGTTTGTTCTCCCTTAGTAATAGGCATAGCTGAGGCAAATTCGCCCTGACTATCTGTGATAAATTTTAAAGTGCTTGTCGCTACAGCAATACTCACGCTCACACCACTGATTGGATTCCCATATTGATCAAGCACTATGCCCGCTAAAGTTCCAATAGAACGATCAACACCTTCCAATACATCAAAATAACGCAGACCACTAGCTCCAGCAGCGGCATGATTTTGATATAAATAATCATCCTCACCATCACCATCAACATCAACTATTTTAGTAACAGCAACTGCAGCTACATCTAAAAACCAAACAAAAACCTCAGTATCCTGTGCATAGAATATTCGGTCCAAACCATCATATCCTTTAAAAGTTGCATTATCATTAAAGCTAACAAAGTTATCGTTAGGAGAAAAAGCAAGATCATAATTACCATCACCAGTAATATCTAAATTATAGCTAGCAAATGTTTCTGCTACGGACTCAACTGACTCACTGCTAATTGACTGCGTATCATCATTTTCATCCACAATCATAGACACAGCCTTAAGATAACGCGTGTATTCTCTCCCTACAGCAAGACCTTCCTCCTCTAAATAAAATGTTGTATTAGCAGTCAAAGTAGTGCTCGCAACAATAACTTTCCCCTCTGAGTTAGAAATTTCATAGCCTAATTCTACAGCAGAATTATCTATCCAGCTCCACTGAATCGCCACACTCGACTTTGCTACCCCCTGAAACGCAGTAGGCGGCTTAAGACCTGAGCTTACGGTAGCAGTCGTTTCCAAAATTGAGTCTTGTAAGCCATCATTCGTAAGAACAGAAACATAATAGCTTGTCTCTGGCAGAAGGTCCGCAATACTTGCAGTAATTGTTTCACCTATTCCTCTAGTAGCTGGAGGGTTTGGCATTACCCCGCTTTTAAGAGTCGCTTCACTAGTTGCGTCCATAGAGTAATATACCTTATAAGAGACAATAGCTTGTGTATCCGGGGCATCATTAGGCTCTGTCCACTGAATTTTTACTTGATTATTTTCTGTTGGATCACCCCCTGTTAAACCTATTACTGCCTGAGGGGGGATAGTATCAACTTTAATAACATACTCAGCAGTCGTATACTCATTCAAAGTATTGGAAGCCATAATTTTAATAATATTCTGAGTTAAGGATGAAGGGAGGTCATCAGCGGGAAAAGAAATTATGCCAGAATTTGATGCTACCGCTGAATCATATTCCCAGTACTGCCACTCACGCCAAGTAGTTCCAGCGTCTGTTGAAATAGCATAGGCTACCGGTCCATAGTTTGCTAGAACCTGCTCAGGCTCACTCTTGGTAGTTGTGGAAATTCTCAGCTCATCAAAATAACCTTGAAAACTATCATTGCCACCTGCACCTCTCCCACAAACACGAAAGGAGTTAGTGCTTCCAGCAATAGAGCCACTATGGATAGCGGAAGAATCCAAAACGCCATTTATAAAAATTTCTTTTGTTGATTCATCAAAAAGAAATGCTAAATAATGCCACTCACTATTCGCCTCATCACCAAAAATTTTCACACTAGTCAGTGTACCACCACTTGTTATCCATTCTAACTGCTGAGTCTCTGATGACAACTTGACTGTAAAAATATCATCACCAGAGAGATCATTCCCTTGGTAGATTAGATATTGAGTTGTTGTAATAGATGGTAATGGTTTAAACCAAAACTCGATTGTTCCGATTGTTATTCCTATTTGGAATAAAGTCTCATGACTCAAAACATATTCTGTATTTCCATTACTGTAGATACTTTTTTCAAAACTATCTGCAACTATTGTGCCTGCAGAAAGAATAAGCATTCCTTCTGAGTCCAAAGTTAATGGCGGGGTATTCCCACTATTGCCAGCAAAACTGCTACTGCTATCAAGAAGCTGATTAAAATGCCATAAATATGCTGTATTTTCATCTACACTAAAGATATGCCGTATATTATCAACTTGAGTATCATTATCAGAAATACTCACTTGAATAGCAGGGTTCTGGTTATTAATTTTTTCTGATGTTAAAGATCCATCATCAACCAAAAATGCAGAAATACTAATTTCCGCTTTTAAAATTGAGATCATTAATAAAAAAAGAATCGCTAATATTTTTTTCATGTTATTTAATTTGAAGATTGCCAGCTAAACTTTTTAAGATAAAAATATATCCATAAAAAATATCCAAGTTAGACTAACTGATTATTCTATAAAATAGTACTCAAGCGTTTCAAAAAATAAAAAGTAGCTAGATTATCAAAAAAAATCATTACTTACTCCCCCCCTATTTTAAAACCCTTACAAAGTAATACAAATTTATTTTTCTATTTTATCTTAAAATCATGCTCCTGACTAGAAATATAAACCAAAGAATCTCGCTCTTTAAGTTGAAAATTCTCTGGATTTAAGTTATAAATTCCATCTCGCTCAACCCCAATCAAAATTGAGCTATACTTATTAAAAATATCTACAACACACTGACTAAAAATTTCACCACAAAATTCACTATTCTTGCTAAGGGAACCATTATAAATTTGACTGCCCTCAGTAGAGCTTAAAAGTTCATTGTAAACTTTAGTAATTCCAGGATATCTAACAGCATGTGCCAAAAGATTCCCTGTATAGTTTGCAGCAATAATATATTCGTCAACACCTGCGTTTAATACATGCTCAATATTGTCGCTAGATAAAACCTCCACACAGGTATAAACATCCGAATTAAGTTTATCAATAGCTAAGGCAGTTAAAACTGTTCTGGCGTCAATATCTTGGTTGCTCCTATTCGTTACTTGGTCAGCTAAAACAATGACAGAAGAAGCAAATACAATCTGTGCTCTTTCTAAGATATCTTTTTTAGTAAAATCACCTTTCATGTAGTGAATATTATTCGTAAAAATATATTCGGGCTGATCCTCTTTAATAATGACAAAATCTTTATCAGTATTTTTAAAAAGCTCTGTTAACTCCTTAAGAACTATAGTTGCATTATTATTCCACCCACAAATAACAATATGGTCCTTTAAATTCATAATATCCACCCCTCTATTCTCCTTCTTCTTATAATACTTAATAATGGATGATGAAAACATTCCTGTTATCAGTCCAAAAAAGCTCAGCCCAATAAACATAAATGCGCTAGCGAGAATTCTCCCACCAATTGTTACGGGAAATTTATCCCCATAACCAACCGTAGTAAGCGTTACAACTGCCCACCAGATACCATCAAAAAAACTTACAAACTGTTCATTATGCCCACGCTCAAAAATTGACATCCCAATAGAGCCTACTAAAACAAGTATAAAAAGAATAAGTGAAACGGTAAAAGCTTCAAAAAAGTTTTCACTAAACTCTGAATTGAACAACTTTAGTTTTGCAGAAACAATTTTTTCCCAACGGTTTAAACGAACAATTTTAATTAACCTGATGAGTCTAAGCACTCTAACTAAACGAAAAACTCTAAATATTGGTAATAATGCAATAAAGTCAATTAAATTTCCTTTAAAAAATAACCACTTATTTGTCGAAAGTAAAATTTTAATAGAATATTCAATAATAAAAAAGCTATTAAGGCTTAATTCCAAAATATTAACAATATTATCACTAGGGGAAGTTAAGTGCATAGAGGTATCTATAATAAGGAGCACAATTGAAGCAATAATCGCCATAATTACCAATGCTTCAAAAAAAGTTGAATAAATAAATTTATAAATATTGCTGCGTATACTTTGCATAATTAATCCCAATGCCTCCATCCCTCTAAATAGTATTTCAAAACCTTTGGATTATCCATTGTATTAAGCTCCGTTTTTTGAATATTAATATCTTTCTCAAACTGAAATAACCCTGCGATCATGTCATTCCCAAGATACCTAGTCGGAACCGAAATATTAATTTTCTTATAATCAACCTTAATTTTAGAAGCCATGACAAATCCCCAATCACCAAAAGAAGGAACATAAACATGATAAGGATACACACTCTTAAAGCTAAGAGAGTTAATTGTATTGTATATACACCAAAATGATTTATTAGCAAAAAAAGGGCTAGTTGCTTGAGTCACCAAGATCCCTGTAGAGGCAAGTTTTGATTGTAAAACAGCATAAAACTCCTTACTATAAAGCCTTGCTATCGAAATATTATTTGGATCAGGTAAATCTATAATAATAATATCATAGATACTTTCACTATTACGAATAAATAGGAATGCATCTTTCGAGTAAACTTTAACCCTTTGATCTTTAAAACTATTTAAATTCATTTTTTTTAAATAACTATTATTCTTAGCCATTTTGATGATCTCAGGATCAATATCTACTAAATCTATTTCACGAATACTCGGGTACTTTAATAGTTCTCTTAAAACTAAACCATCACCACCACCAAAAACTAACACTTTTGCTTTATGGGGAGCAATAGCCAGAGGAATATGAACTAATGGTTCATGATACCGATATTCATCAATAGAAGAAAACTGAAGATTCCCATTTAAAAACAATCTAATATCTTTTTTATTTTTTGTTAAAATAATCTTTTGATAATTAGTTTGCTTAGCAAAAATAATTCTATCTTCATATATACGGCTACTCCAATTTTTCATTAGGAAATTAGCAGTAAATATCAAAATAATAAACAAAATAGTTACACAAGAACAAGCTACCTTAAAAAAATGTCGTTTAAGTTTTGAAACTTTATCCCTAAAACACCAGAGAACTAAAAAACCAATAACCATATTAATTATGCCAAAAAATAAAGAACTTTTAAAAATACCTAAAAAAGGTAACAAAAAAAAAGGAAAAATAAGAGTTGCGATCAAAGCACCAAAATAATCAAGCGATAAAATATTTGAAATATTAAACTTTAATGAGTAATATTTCTCCATGATTCTAGTTAAAAGAGGTATCTCTAAGCCAATTAAAAGTCCAATAGCAATAATTAAAAAAAACATGAAAAATAAATAAAAATTAGTGTACGCATAACCAAAATAAAGAAGTGGGACGGAGAGTCCACCGAGTAGTCCTAGAAATATTTCAACAACAATAAATTTCTCTAATAACTTGCGCTGGATAAGGCGAGAAAAATATGAACCAACACCCATCGCAGCCATGTACAAACCAATTGTTAAAGAAAATTGTTTAATGCTATCACCTAAAAAATAAGAAGAAGTCGTACTGATTAAAAGCTCATAAATTATAGAACACAAACCCGCAATAAAAACTGAGATTATGATTACGAGCTTCTCCTGCCTAACCGGTTTACTTCCCGGCATGCGGACCTCCACCTACATGACTTGGTCCACCAATGCTGCCAGCTCTAGCAGAAGAGTTAGCATAATAGCGTGGTCCACCCCAATAAAAAAAAGAAGGTCCACGATGATATCCACGATAACCAGAATATCCCCATCCCCTTAGACTAAGCGAAAATA
Organism: bacterium; assembly: GCA_024222485.1. GTDB lineage: Bacteria > RUG730 > RUG730 > RUG730 > JAAEPJ01 > JAAEPJ01. Next base: position 55,043 of record JAAEPJ010000072.1, read on the forward strand.
AAAACAGATAAAGGAGTCCCAAAAAAATCATTAAAATAAGTAATTTATGCTTAAAAGTCATTATTAATCTCCCTGATTACCTAAGTGTTAAACTTCTAAATTATGATTAATATTTATTGCTATACCAATAAAAAGAGCCAAAAGCCCTACAAGGAAAAAAGGAAGAGCACTGCCATTCTTTTTAGAAACGATAATATTTATTTTATTTGCTAAATAATCATTTTTTTCAACATCAAAATTTAAATAATACCTCCCTTTTTTAGGAATAGTTATTTTCATTTTATAACTATTAACAGCCTCTCGCCAATACCCTTCTGAATCTCGCCCTTCTTCCTGCCAAAACTCTTTTCCAAACCCACAAAGATATTCTTTCTTATCATCCAAAAGCTCCGTAGTTATAAAACTCCATTTAGAGGTGGGAACATTCTGTTTAACTTTTATAAAATAAACAGATCGATCTTTCTTAACTTCAATAGGACCAATCTCCCCACCTGTAGCTGCTAAAGTCTGATGATATACCTTCCCACGATTCATGTTAAAAATTCCTGCAGTAATCAAACAAATAATAGCAAAAACAATTAAAACAAACGCATATTTAATAAACTCATCATTTTTCGCTTCCTTAGGCATATTGTAAACTTCCATCACTCTCTCCTTATATCATAAAAATCAATACACTTGAAAAACTTATCATTATCACAGCCTCTAAAAATGCCACACCCAAATTTTTGTCATTCTTTATTTCATCGTTCAAGTTGGATCTTGGGATAATAACTTTATCAAAAAAAATCCGCACAACAGGTAATAAAATAAACACCAAGATTAAGCTAAACAAAAACCTCAGCATATTTTCTTGCCAACTAATAAAATTACCGGACACACCCTTCATAAGAATAATCCCCAGGGATACTAATCCACCACTAAAAGCAACCCCTGCTGCAACATTGCCTGTTTTAAGCTCTTGATGTATATCAAAAGGTGTAATAAAATTATATAGCTTGGTAAATAAAACTAATGCTAGTTGCCCTAAAATATAAAACACAATCGCTGTTAAAATTCCTCCACCTTCACCACTTATAGCGCCTGCAATTATCAGCCCTGAAGCAAGATAAGAGCCAAACTGAACAGCACCTACCCCAATATTCCTTTCTTGGGTAAGCTCTTTAAGGTTGCAAAACTTATAGAGAATAGCTTTGTCATTAATAATACGAGAAATATTTAAAAGAACAATCCCTAAAATATAATAACCCGTTATCATTAAAATATCATTTAAAAACCCTTGAGAAATACCTATTTCTGTACCGATAAAAATAATTGTGCCAGCTAATAGATAACCAGCTAAACTTAAGGCAAGTGCGGTGTTATCTTTTTGCGTTAATTCTTTATCCAAACTATATGGTGTTAACCAATCATTGACTAACTTAGCAAAAAAAATAAAAATTAGAAATAAAACTATTAAACTACCAGAACTTAAAAGTTGATCCATTCAATTACTCCTCATTATTAAGACTAAAAACTTCTATTTGTGATAACTTTATAGCTTCTGAAGTTGAAACATCATACGCATTATCCGTCCATTTCTCTATACTAATAAAATGTTTCTCATCATCAGCTTCAAAATCCCAAAAATAATAAACTTCAGGACTATTTTTATCCGCATGTTTTAAAAATTCAGCTTTCCCTGAGTCTTCATAATAATATTTTCTATTATTATAAATAATCTCCCCATCATCATCGTTTTCTATCTTAACAAGCTTTTTGTTTGTTAAATTAAGGTCAGTTAGTTTTATTTTTTTTAAAGTGATAGAAACTTCAAGCTCATCATCATCATTTTCAAGCTCAAGCCACACTTTATCCTTGCCATTATCACACTCAAGTTCAGTCCAATAATAATTCCCTTGTCGATAAAGATGTTTCGCAATGATGGTAAGATCAAATTCATCCAAATTAGATCCAATATTTCTTAGATGAATCACCCCTCCAACATCTACATTCTCAATTTTCAATGCTTTTGGCTTAGTTTTTTTTGTTCGCGACAAACCTTTAAACATTTTATAAAGAATAAAACAAGCAACTATCACAAAAATTAAAATTATAAACTGCATTTTTTACTCAAGCCCCATTTTTTTCTTTAAAGCAGCTAATGAGTCAGAGTTATTGCTTGTTTGTCCAGAGGCTAAAGCAGCATCAATTTCATTATCAATACTTTGATCAACCATGGCAATATCACCATAAGACTCTGCCAAAGCTTCATCTTCAGCCACTTTATCTTTCATTTTTTCAAGCATCGTAATTGTACCGGAAGAATCTACTTTTGCCAGTTGAGCATTAAGTTTTTTAGTAGCAGAACTCACTTTAGCTCTAGCTTTTAAAGCAACCGCTTCATTTTCCCATTGTCTAACTTGAGCTTTTATCGCCTGACAATTAGATTCAAGTTTAGCAATCATTTTTTCATTATTAGCTAAGTTTTGAGTAAGTGACATAGCCATCTTCAAGGCTTCATCTTTCTTAGCTAAAGCCTCTCCAGCTAACCTTTCAGCCTCAGCTGGATCTACCTCCCCTTTCTGAGCTTTTGTTAGCAATAGCATAGCTTTTTTCTCATAATCTGTGGCAATCTCTTTTTTTTCATCCGACTCTCTCTTAGTTCGAATAGTTATAGCTTTAACCTCAGCTAAACTTTTTAAACTATTTTCTAAATCTTGTTTAAGATCTCGAATACCTTGTTCTGTCATTTTAACAGGATCCTCAAACTTATCTAAGGCAGCATGAGCCTCTGCTTGAGTAAACTTAAATAATCTTTTAAATACATGCATCATTTTTTATACTCCTTATCTTGCAAATAAAATTATTTGATCAGAATATTCTGCCAAAGCTAGACCTAAGGCATTAATAGATCCTTCTAATTCATTAAAATCTAAATTTTCTAATTGTAGAGTGTCTCGAAATATCAACTTATCCCCTGAGTCATTAATAACAAATGCACCATGAATTATTTCTCTATTCCACTTTAACAAGGTCTTAAACATTGCTGTAGACTCAGTTTTAATATCAAAAATTACCTGTTCTAAAATAATAATCGGGGACTCACAGTCAATAATAAGATCTTTAATCCCTTTTGATTCATCTGTAACAACTAGAATTTCCTCTTCTGGACTCTCAAACTCTATCTGACATCCCATTGTATACAAATAATTTTTTACATCTTCAAATTTAACAGCCATAATACTATTATCCTCCTTGGTTTCGTTCATTTATTCAAAAGATAAATAATAATAGAAACTTTATCTATTTTTTAATCTCTCTACTCCGTTTAATTTTAGGGTCCATACCTAAAATTAAACTCTCATTGAAAATGATAATTTTTACTTTTCTTATACTTGCAGTATATCTACCTGTAAGGCTTATCTTTCTCTTCCCGCGATACTTCCAGCACCACATTAAAACCTCTAGGGAGTGTAGCATTATTTATTTGAAATTAAAAGAAGGTTTTATCCAAACCATCTTTTTTAAAAAAACTGCTTCTAAAAAAGCATTCTACACGTTGAATTTTAGTTAAAAAATTCTTTAAAGTAGTACTTCCTCGATCTGAAAAACCTTCAAGATCATCATAAATTTGATTATAATACTTTGCTTCTACTTGCTCTAAAATAATTTATCCTTTTTTAGTCAAAATTAGATTATAACTTCGTCTATCAGCCTCAGCAGCCATTCTTTTAATGAGTCCTTTGCTTTCCATGATATCAATAATAACTGTCATACTTGATTTTCAACCATAATTTTATCAGCTAGTTCTTTTTATGTTAAAAAATTAGAGGCATATTTTATAGCCATTAAAACATTAAACTGTAACTCTGTTAGCTCGAATGTTTTGAGTAAACTTCTAAACTGTTTTGTCAAAATCTGCGAAGGCCACCATAAACTAATTAATATTTCGTGTTTTTTATCTCTAAATTTTATTGGGAAGTCCATAGTTTATAATTACCTTATTTTTAGACTACTATCACTATTTTTATTTTTTATTATAACATAAACATATAAAATTATAGCTAGAATAAATAATAACAAACAAATGCCATACATGAAAGAACTAAAAACTAAACCATATAAAGGATTATTTAGTAAGGGATAAAATGGTTTGATATCTGTATATAATGGTGCATCAAATAATAAATGCAGAACTGCACCAAAAACTCCGGAACATATGTATTGTTTCATTGAGAATTCAAAAGGCAATTTCAATAATTTCATTATGATATTTAAGATTTTTTTAGATTTAAAAGATAAGTAACCAAATAATCCACCAATGATTATTGCTCCTAAAAAAGTATGTGCATAACCATGCAATGGATATGCTAAATTAAAAGACATGACAAGTAATGGTTCAATATCTATGATTACATTAGCTAAAATAAAAACGAGCACATTGATTGTTTTATTGAAAGGGAATGCACACATGCATGCATCCCAAAATGAAACGGAGTAAAAGGCATTTAGGTATTTAGAATTTGATAATTCTTACTCCTTTTTAGTCATTTCTTGGATTATCGGTTGCAGTATCATAGAGTTAAAAATATCTTAACAATTTTCATAATGAAGTATTAATCAATAAAATAGAATGTGGCTGCATTTGCTTTACAAAAAAACCTGAAAAAGGAAAGAATAGTAGCTTTAAAAAAATTTAACAACAATAAATGATAAAAAAGACAACCCACTATGGCTGGATTGCCTTTTTTATTTTCAATTCTTAGACTTTCTTCCTCGAGCCATTTTAGCTCTTGAAACATCGCCTTCTTTATCTAAAAAATAAAGAAAACCTTTCTCTCTTGATATACCAACCTTGATAACTTTTTCAGGACTTCCACCTTTTTCGTTTCCTCGAGCCATTGTTGCTCTTGAAACATCACCTTCTTTATCAAGGTAATAAAGAAAACCTTTCTCTCTTTTAACACCTACTTTTGCAACTTTTTCTGCCATTTAAGAATCCTCCTCTTTTTTCTTTCTTTAGTTATTAATAATTTTAGGATAAATGTTCAAAACAACAAGGTTTGACATTTCTATATTCAAAATAATATTAAACTAATTTCCTTTTAATTTAAGCAATAAACGGAGAGGGAGGGATTCGAACCCTCGCCAGGACTAATCCTGCTACAGGTTTAGCAAACCCGCCCCTTCAGCCACTTGGGTACCTCTCCATCTTAAGTACAAACTAAACAAAAATATTATCACTGTTTAGAAATATTTTTTTTTGATGCTTAATGCCATATAAAAATAAGCTAAGGCATTTTTATAGGAAACATATCTAAAAGAAATCTTTAAAAAAATTATTAAATTTCAAGGGAAATTGCAAGCTTTTTTCTCGTCAACAAACTTTTAGCCACTAAGAAGTTTTAATCTCAAAGTCTAAATTATTCTTTTTCAAATCAATTATAACAGTATTCTTAGGCAATATTTTTTCTTGAATCACCTTAAGAGACAAGGGATCTAAAATTAAATTCTGGATAACACGTTTAAGCGGTCTTGCCCCAAAATTAGGATTATATCCAACCTTTGCTAAATATGCTTTTGCTTCTTGAGAAACCTCGAGCTTTATCTGTTTCCCAAAAAATAATTTTACCAAATCATTCGCTTGTATATCAACAATACTCTGAATATTTGCCCTTGATAATGAATTAAAAACAACAAATTCATCCACTCTATTTAAAAATTCCGGTTTAAAATAGTCCTTTAATTTAACAAAAAGCGCCGTCTTTTCTTTTTGTTCAACTATGGCATCATCTTGCTTTTCAAAACCAATGGGAATATTTTTTCTATCACTTGTTCCAATGTTAGAGGTCATAATTATAACTGCATTCTTAAAGTTAACATTCCGACCTTTACTATCTGTTAAACGTCCATCATCTAGAACCTGCAGAAAAATATTAAACACATCAGGATGTGCCTTTTCAATCTCATCAAAAAGAACAACAGAGTATGGCCTACGGCGAATAATTTCAGTTAACTGACCACCTTCATCATGCCCTATATATCCAGGAGGAGAGCCTATTAATTTAGCAACTGAATGTTTTTCCATATACTCAGACATATCTATCCTGACCATTGCCCGTTCATCATCGAACAAGAAACCTGCAAGCTTTCTTGCTAGCTCCGTTTTCCCCACCCCACTTGGTCCTAGAAAAAGAAATGAACCTATTGGTCTTTCAGGGTCTTTAAGACCAGCACGCGAACGCCTGATAGCATTAGAAACAGCCGTAATCGCTTCATTTTGACCTACAACATGTTCTTTTAACTTAAGCTCCATTTGTGCAAGCTTATTTCTCTCCGTCTGCAACATTTTAGAAACAGGAACCCCTGTCCATTTTGAAACAATTAAAGCAATATCTTCCTCAGATATCTCTTCTTTTAAGATTGAATCTTGTTTAAATTCATTCAATTTAAGCCTATTTTTTTCCAGTTCTTTTTCATAATTTCTTAAAACACTATATCTAATCTCTGCGACTTTAGCTAAATCTCCCAATAATTCTGCGTGGTGTTCTTCTTGTTTAGCCTTGTCCATTTTTTCACGTATTTCACGAATATTAGTAATCAAATCTTTCTCTCGCTTCCATTTTAACATTAACTCATCACGCTCAGCTTTGCTTTCTGCTAAGTTACGTTCTAAATCCTTAAGTTTTTGATTAATAGAATCCACATCTCCAACATTTGCAATTTCAAGCTCAAGCTCTTTTGTCAAAGCTTTTTTTTCGATTTCAAGCTGCCGTACCTTCCGTTCTAAAAAATCAATATTTGTCGGCATACTATCAATCTGCATTCTCAGAATTGCGGCAGCTTCATCAATAAGGTCAATCGCTTTATCCGGCAAAAAACGATCCATAATATAACGAGATGAAAACTCAACTGATGCAACAATCGCATCATCCTTTATTCTTACACCATGATGAACCTCATATTTTTCCTTGATACCACGAAGAATCGCAATCGCATCTAAAATAGTAGGCTCTCCAACATTTACAGGCTGAAAACGCCGCTCAAAAGCCTTATCTTTTTCAATATACTTTTGATACTCCCCCAAAGTAGTCGCGCCAATACAACGCAGATCACCTCTTGCAAGTGCCGGCTTTAACATGTTAGAAGCATCTAAAGATCCTTCAACAGCTCCAGTGCCTATTAATGTATGTAATTCATCAATAAATAAAATAATCTCGCCATTAGATTTGTTTATATCTGCTAAAACTGCTTTTAAACGATCTTCAAATTCTCCTCTAAATTTAGCACCTGCAATCAAAAGTCCAAGATCAAGTGTGACCAATTTTTTATTTTTTAAAGATTCGGGGACATCACCTGCAACAATACGCTGTGCTAACCCCTCAGCAATTGCCGTTTTACCAACACCCGGTTCACCTATTAAAACAGGATTATTCTTCGTTCTCCTTGATAAAACTTGCATTACACGCCGGACTTCTTCGTTACGACCGATCACTGGATCAAGTTTCCCAGCCTTAGCCAAAGCGGTCAGATCCTTAGAGTACTTATCAATTGCTTTATACTTAATTTTAGCTTTTCTATTCTGAAGATTTGCATCGCCAAGAATATCAAATAAAGCTTGATAAATAACCTCTTTAGTTATATTTTGTTTTACTAAATAATCATAAAAAGAAGTCTTTCTCTCATCAATAATAGCCAATAAAAAATGTTCTGTAGAAATAAATTCATCTTTTAAATATTCAGCCTCTTTTAAAGCACGATGCATAACACGATCAAGCATAGGTGAAATATAAATATTCATACTCCCCTCTACTTTCTGACGAGAATCAAGATTAAGCTTAATAAGTTCGGTAAGGTGCGCAATATTAATTTTTAAATTTTCAAGAAGTAAGTAAGAGATGCTACTACGGTTCACAAGGATAACATAAAATAAATGTTCGACATCCATATATTGATGTTTACTTTCTGTAACCAGTTTTTGGGCAGAGCTTAAAGATTCCTGTGCTTTAACCGTAAATTTATCAAAATTCATACTATATCCTTACCTCTGATCTAAAACTATTGTAACCGTTCTTCTAATATCGCTACAAACTCTGCACGGTTTTTTGGAACTAACACATATGCTTTTAAAAAGTTCTCTTTTTTCTTAAGATTAATCATAATTGATTTGTTAAAAAATAAATGCTCAAATTTATTCCCTTTTAAAAAAGGAAATTGTTCAAACTCTCTAAAACTTTCAATATTATCATAATTTAATTTGCGTATAGTTATGCCAAGAACAACAGTTCTAATAAATTTTTCTTCAAAATCATAACGAATGTGCCAAAAAGCAAAAAGTAAGATTAATGGAGATAAAATGATTAAAATATAAAAGAAAAAACCTAAAAATTCAAATACTCCCATAAAACAATCCCTCCTAGTTTTCATCGATTAGATAAAAACTTAATTCTTAATTATATTTAATACATTATTTTTCTAAATTTGCAACAATAAATTATCTATTAACCGTGTTTCTCCTATAGAAACAGCTAAAGCAATCAGGACTTTCCTCCCCTCTGGTATTTTAGTTATTGGTTCGAGGTTATCTGCTATACCAATAAAAATATACTCCAACTTAACCAAACTATAGCACTCAAATATATGGATTAAAGTATATTCAATCTCTTTGACCTCTCGAATCTTATGGGCAGTAATTAAATCTTTAGCAGCATCCAGGGCTTCTTTTAAACAAAGAGCTTCCTGTCGCTCCTCTTTATTTAAGTATCTATTCCTTGAACTAAGTGCTAAACCATCATAGTCACGCACTATTGGGCAAAGAACAATTTCTGCAGGAAAATTTAAGTCATTAATAATTTGCTTAACAACCAAAAACTGTTGATAATCTTTTTGACCAAAATAAATATTATCACACGGCACAATATTCAAAAACTTTGCAATAACAGTAGTAACACCAGTAAAATGATTGGCCCGTTTTTCTCCGCACAAATATTCTGTTACCCCCAGAACCTTTACTTTTGTCTTAAGTTGATCAGGATACATCTCCTTACTTGTCGGTGCAAAAACAATATCAGTACCAGCTTCCAAGGCAAGCTTACAATCTTCTTCAAAAGTCTGAGGATATTTATCTAAGTCCTCCCCTTTAGAGAATTGGATAGGATTTATAAAAATACTTAAGACAACAATATCATTTTCTTGACGAGCTTTTTTTAAAAGAGATATATGTCCTCTATGTAGAGCCCCCATCGTGGGCACTAATCCTATGGTCTTCCCAGATAAAAGAATGTCTCTAATTTCTGAGCGTGTCTCAAAAATAGTATTATAAATTAGCACTACATGCCCCACTTTAAAAAAATATTTTTAGTTCATATAACATAAAGCACATTATCTAAAATCAATGCCTTATATAATTTTATATTCTACACTAACAACAATAATTTTAAAACTTAAATTTTAGACCAGCTTTATAGGTCCGCCCAGGAATAGGATAATTAGCACTAACTTGATATTTCTCATCAAAAATATTACTAATACCAAAATAAGCTTCATAGTCAGCTATTTTTTTTGTGACGGTAATATCTGTTACAGTATAATCATCAACTCTACTGTTTCCCCATTTATTTTGCCATTGCTGTTCACTAACTGAGGTAAATTTAATAAAACAATTTAAATCACTAAAAAGCTGTATATCTAATAAATATACAAGTTTATGATGAGGGGCATACGCATCTCTTTTATATAAACTAGTAGAATCTTCTTTAATCTTTAGATCAGAATAAGTATAATTAAGTTCATGCCGTAAAATATTCTGATCAAGCTTTAAGCATGATTCAAACCCCTCAGAGAAAGTTCTCGAAACTTGTTTAACATCTAAAAGAGGCCATGGGTAATCATCGCTAAAATAGTATTTGACAATATCTCTAACTTCCTGCCTAAAGAACACCATACTCAACTGTAATTTTTTATCATAATTGTTTACCTCAAAGCCCAAATCTCCGCCCCAACCTTTTTCATACTTTGCATCTAAAGTTTTTCCTTCAGACTCAATGGCATAAATATCATAAAAACCTAAAGTCTTAAAAGAACTTGCTATATTGCCAGATAACTTTAAGTTATCGCTTAGCTGATAAACAGCACTAAACTTAGGCGAGATACCCTCACCATAATCTCCAGCATTATCATAACGAATTGCTAAAGTAGAGGTGAACTGTTCCAACTGAATAGTTTTTTGAGCATACAAAGAATTAATAGCTCTTGCATAATCATAGTCATTAATACCGGTAATTCTATTATCTTTTTGAGTTTCATCATATTCAAGTTGGTAGCCAAACATCAAAGTATCACCGAATGTTAATCTTGTTTCAAATCCATATTTAAGCTCTTTAAAATAATCATTTTTATTATCATTTAAATCTTTTTTTTGATCAAAATTAGTAAAAACTCGTAAATAAAGTTCCCTATTACCAATAAAATTTCGATAAACTCCCTGCAAATACTCTTTGATAAATTCATTCTTATTATTTTCATAGCCAAAAGAAGCTTCTTTTTCCATGCTTCCATTATAATTTTCTGGTACAACACCCCAACCCGGAACACCAACCACTGAGTCATTATAAATATACTGTAAATTAATATCGGAGGTATCCGTAATATCCTGAGCAAAACTACCAAAAAAACTTGCAGAATAATAATCGCTATTTTTCCGCCAACCAAGATAAGAAGTGTCAGCATAACTAATATTTAATTTAGGAATGTTAAAATTAACAGCATATTTCTGATACCCATAACTACCAATATCCACTTTAGTAGAATGACTAACTTCATGCTTTTTCATAATAAAGTTTACAGCCCCCCCGATTGCAGCATTCCCTAAAACGGCTGAAAGAGACCCTTTAATAACCTCAATTCGCTCTACCTGATCAATATCAATCATTTCAATTGATGCGCCCCCTAAAGCAGATGAGTTAATTGGCTGACCATCAATCATAACTAAAGCATAATTTGAGTTTTTACTGCCTCTTAAAATAATGCCGGTATTCGTTCCTAGCTCACCCTGTTGCTTAACAAAACGAATGCCTGCATATGAATCCAAAATATCTCGTACACTCTGTCCTTGAAACCTTGCTATTTCATCCTGCGTAATAACAATTGTCCCGATACTTAACCTTTCCGTAGGTAGAGATGATTTTAAAGCAAGCAACAGTGTTTCTTCTGCTACAAGATTGCTAATTAATATGCACAAAAAAACAATTACTTGAATCTTCCTACTTTTATTTTTTAATTCTCGAATATTCATTACTTCTTCTCCTTAGTTCCCGCGAAAGGTTTTTTTATTAAAAATAGGGATAAATTAAGGTGTTCTGGCTTTAACAGTAGCGCGTCTGCGGCTGGTTTTCACAGCACTTCCCCTTAAGTTTACTTATCTTCTATTCTCCAAATGAATTGCTTAATTTTAAAAATAATCACAACATTAAGCAATTCTTTTTCTAAAAACAAAAAAACTTAAAGTAATTTAAACCAAACAATACCTATGATTTGAAACTATTAGAAGAGGAAAGTCTTGGCAAATATTTTATGAATACAATTTCTTCAATATTCAAGTAATCTTAAGAAACTAGTTAGGAAAACTTTCAATCTTTTTAAATAATATTTAAATATTATCTTTGACTATAAAATTTAACTTCAAAAACTTCTTCTATGATACTATTTATTTTCGTTTTAAAATGAAAATCATTATGCTCAACTCTCTCTTTAATTTCTCCATTTTTCATAAAAATGAGCTCGTCAAAATATTTTAAAGCAAAGTCTAGATGGTGGATAATTGCAATGATAGTAATACCATTTAAGTTTTTTAAAAATTTCACTAATTTTATTTGATATTTTAAATCCAGATGAGAAAGTGGCTCATCTAAAAGTAAAATTTTAGGATTTTTAAAAAGGGTTTGAGCAATCAAAGTGCGTTGATATTCTCCTGCTGAAATTTCTTGAATGCCTTGATGCAATAAATGTTCTAAATCAAGACCTTGAATAACCTCCTTATAATCTGCTCCAGAACTAAAATGACAGCCAAACTCAATAAAATCTTTTACTAAAAAATTAAATACAGGCTTACTCATTTGAGCAACAACACCACAATCCGCTTTATTGACAATAATCTCACCACTTAAAATTTTCGCTAATCCAAAAATAGCACGGATAAATGTAGTTTTTCCACTACCATTGGGACCAACAACAGCAACAAAGTCCCCGACTCCAAATGCAAGATTAATATCTTTTAAAACTATTTGCTTATTTTTATAACCTGCTGTTAAAAATTTAAACTCCAAAACCTTTTTTTTGATATTTCCCATATTAACAACCCATCTTATAAAAAATTTATTATTGCTATCACCGCTTTAAAATTAAATAAAAAAAAAATATTGCACCAATAATACCTGTGATAACCCCCACTGAAAGCTCTTTTGGATAAAAAATATTTTTCGCTAAAAAATCAGAGATCAATAAGTATCCCCCACCTAAAAAACTTACCCCCAGAATTAATCCACGATGCCTAGGGCCAATCATTGCCCTCATAATATGAGGAATCATTAAACCAACAAAACCAATAATACCTGTATAGGAGACACAAACACCTGAAACGATCGAGGCAATAATAAAAAATAAACTTTGTTTTTTCTTAACATCAATTCCTAAATATATAGCTTCTTTTTCACCCAATGATAAAATATCCAAGGTAGTAGCCTCCTTATAAAAAAAAACAATACTTCCTATAACAATGATGGCAACAAGAGTAACCGGAAAAATCCAATTAAGCGGTAAAGAAGCTAAACTTCCCATCAGCCATGCTCTCGTTGAAAAAAAATGAGTATACTCTATCAAGTTGACAAAAAATTCAACAACAGAAACACTAAAAATATTGAGCATAATACCAATTAAAAGAATATGTGTAATAGAATATTTCTTTTGACGAATCACGCCAAAAATAATAATTACTGCAATCACCACTCCCAGCATTGCTGCTAAAAAATTGGGAAGACCTAAAAAGGCATTAAGATTTACAAATAAAACGACCATGCCTGCTATCCCCAGAGTATATGGTTCAGCTAATGGGTTTCTAAGTAATGCCTGGAAAACTACCCCACTTACGGAAAGACCTGCACCAATAAAAATTGCCATCAAAAAGCGCGGAATCCTTAATTTTAACATAATCTCAGTACTGGTATCATGAAACAAATAAATAACTATAAAAAATAAAAATACAAACAAACAAAGTAGCTTATTTTTTGTAGACATCATAATAATTCTCTCTTAAAAAAATTACGGCTTCTAAAAAAGCATAGGGATTCGCTCTCAAAAAAATATCGGGGTTTAGAATATCTTTGTTTGTAAAATTCAAAATAAATTCGGGGTTTAACTTTAAAAATGCTTCACGACTATAAATAGGATAACGAGGACTCCTTTGTTCAACAATATTACGAAAACCTGCAAAGGCTAAAATATCATTTAAATAGCTTTCCTGACTAACCGTTATGAGTGGTTCATCAGCCAAAACAATAAAAGTATCAATCAACTTATTAGAATCAACTTTTTTCAATTTTCTTTCAATATCTGAAAATTGACTAACAGCAGTTTCTAGTTTACCAACAACTTCAGCAACCTTAAAAAAATTTGTTTTAATATCTTTAAAAGTCCTACTTTCTGATAATATAACGACAAAAAAACCTAGATCTTGTAATTTAGCTATTAATTCACGAGGATGGTCCTCTTTGGTAGCAAAAATTAAATCTGGGGATATTTTTAAAATCTCTTCAAGGTTTGGATTGATCATACCACCAATTTTTGGCTTATTTTTAGCAATTGAAGGACGATTACAGTATAAGGTTACACCAACAATACTGTCAGCTTCGCCTAAGTTATAGAGAATTTCTGTAATATAAGGGCTTAAAGAAATTATCTTTTGATACTTTGAAAGAAGGGTCGAAAACCCCACAGATGAAAACAACAATATAAATATTAATAAAAAAATATTTTTTCTCAACAGATATTTCCTTTAGTACTCGCCAAAAGATAAAGCAAACCATAAAAAAATTAAAAATATCATTGCTATCTACTCTTATAAATTACCAAACAATCTAAATATAAAAGCAACTCAATAAAGATGGGTTTCCAGAAAAGGAACATATAGTATTTATCTACCGTACACAATATCAATGGATTTATTGCTTTAAAGGGCAAAAAAACAGAAATAATTCTCATCAATAGCTTAATTTAATGTAGTGGCATAATCATTTATACCACTACATTTTAATGCTTAGCGATAATAATCAAGAGATATTACTCGCCATACCTCATAAACGATCTTTCTTTACTGTTTCACCAAACCTTAATGAAACACTTGCCATATGAAAAGACTCTGGGCTATCACCTGGATACATACCTTTCTCATCGGTATAGTAAGCATAATCAAATTTAAGAGCCCATAAATAAAACCCTATACCAGCCGTAGGATAACCAGAATTAAGACCAATTCTACCAGATAAGAACTTCCAAGTAAATTCTGCCCCCATATGAGTCTTTTTCAAAAACTCTGCGACATCTTCAATTTCACCATCACCATCCTCATCAGTAATATCTCTAAAATCTAAAGCCAAAGAAACATCTGGGACAAATAAAACATTAAACCATTCCTTTAAAGGTTTATAAGCAACACCAAAATTAACCCTTGGATAAATAAGGTCACTTCGAGCAGATCTCGAATCATCATAGTTATCAGTAAGATCATCATCATCAACCTTGCCATAATCAATTTTAGTAGCACCAATATCTGAAACCATCATCCCAATTTTTAAATTATCAGCTAGATCATAATTAAGACCAACATCAACTCCCCATCCTTTCCCGGGTTGTAAAATGGGGTCATCAATTTCATCCAAAAGTAAAACACTCTTTTTCTCTAAAAATGATACTCTTGCTAAGTACTTAACATTCAAACCAGCCGATATCTTGTCAAATTTATGAGATAAAAGAAAAATCCCAGCAAGGTCAGCATTCCCTTTAACCTCTAACTCTGGAACTAGAAGCCCTGCTTCTTCCATTTTAAATGATGCCTCAACATTATCAAAAATACCAAGTCCCCAAAATGTTGTCCCATCAATACCTAAAGGGCCAGAAATATAATTAAAGTTGGGTGCGGATATAGAAAGTGTATTTTTATACGTAGAAATCTCATTTGAAATATCTCGCCTCAACTCGGCTTTACGCTCTTTAGTTAACTTATTCGAGTCATCGGAATCAAAATTTTCTAAATCATCTTGATTATCATCCAACCATTGTACAAATTCTA
This sequence comes from bacterium, assembly GCA_024222485.1. GTDB lineage: Bacteria > RUG730 > RUG730 > RUG730 > JAAEPJ01 > JAAEPJ01. Next base: position 70,365 of record JAAEPJ010000072.1, read on the forward strand.
GAAAATCTTCAGACACACCAACACGAATTTCTGCCAATGTAAACAAATAGTTTTTTCTGGATGTTACACCTGCAGGATTATAAAAAAAAGCATTTTGGTCATTAGCAACAGCAGTATAAGGTCCCCCCATACCAAGAGTACGAATACCTCTTAGAAAAAAAGGTTTTTCCGCCGCAAAAATAAAAGAATTAAAAAGTATGGCTAAAAGGACTAAAAATATTCTTTTTATCATTTTTAATTCTCCTTTAAGAGTTTACAGTTTCCCAAAGCTCAATGAACTCTGTTTCTGAGTTAGAGGAACTTTCTGAGGTGAAATGATTAAACTCATCACGCAAATCAGCCAAAATACTAGAATCTTCAGAAGCTCCGGCTTTTTGAATAGCAATATTAATATGATCAACAGCACCTTCCCAATTCCCAAATTTCTCATCTAAATCATTGTAGGGAATATTATAGCGAGCCGCACCTTTTACTCCAATAATATATAAAATAGCTTTTCTTAGCTGTTTTTCGAACTTAGGGTGAGCGTCGGCATAAGTATCTATCCCCTCAGGAATAATGAGAGAATAGTCACCTTTAATATTATCCATTTTAATAATATCGTTATCTTCCAATATTTCGCCATTAGCATTACTATCTAAAATAAACATAGCCGCTTGCAAAAACATTAAAAAGACGAAATTTATATTAAGATTTGGGTTACGCTGATCAATAACTCCATCGCAATAACCATTGGTTATATATTTATAATCTGCAATAATTATATCAATCTTCTCATAAAATTGTTGTAATGATCTTCTGGTAAATGGCAACAATAATTCTTGATTATTTTCAATAATAAGATCAACGGACTCTAAGACAGGGTCTTCTAAGCTTGTTGATAAAGACGATTCTCCCACAGCATCATCATCGACAAAGTCCAAGACTCTTACAAAAAATTCAGACATATTAATGCCTGCTAATGCTGTATTAGCCCTTGCTCTACCATATCTTGCTAATGAGTTACTCGGTTCTTTTTGAAGCACTTCAGAATAATATTTAGCAGCCTTGGCATATTCTTTGTTTGCCATTGCGGCATCTGCATCTGCTGTTAAAGCTTCGACACTTTTATTGCTTCCATCTTGATGTGCCCATTCAAAAAAATTTTTATCTCCACATCCAAAACTAAAAAATAAAATAGTTAATAGTAATACAAGGAATCTAAATTTCACTTTATTCCCCTCCTTTTAAAGATAAAAGAAGGCTATCTACCCACGATAAGGTATATATATACAAAGAAGAATAAACAGAGTATATATTTTGTGAAAATATAAAAAAAGATGGACATGAAAAACATCTCCATCTTTTTTTGAGGATGATAGGTTCTTATTCTTGATTACATTTTATACTAGTTAATGTCTCTAGTATATTAATGCCACAATCAACTTTTTTTCTTTGTTTTTTTAACAATTAGTTCATCTACACTCACTTCAAAAGCTCCTGCTAATTTAATAACAGTTTGTATTGTTGGATGTATTGCAGCACCTTGCTCAATTTTGGTAACAGTGTTGTAAGCTAATCCAGACTTTTCAGCTAATTTCTGTTGTGACCATTTGTTCTTTTTTCTTAGATCTTTAATTTTCTTGTCCAAATCCAAATTTTCAATTTGTTTTTCTAAGTCTGACATTTTATTACCTTCCTCTTTTTTATTTTTATAAACATATCAATTTACATATCTATATATGAATTAAATACATTTTAGGTAAATTTCTTATATTTGTATAGTATTTTTTATCTAATTGTTTATTTTTTTTTACTCCGTCTAAAGTTTATTTTTAATCAACATTCTATACTATTTATTTCTACCCAAAATTTAAAGGACGAGTTCACCATAAATGCTTCATTAAAAAAAACGATCCAAGTAATTCTTTATTTTACTCCACGCTTAAAGTTAAACCTCTGAAGTGGAATATCATCAAAATTTTTATTCATCTCATAATTTTCTAATAATTTACTCAAAAAATCTTGATTTGGTTTAATAAAACTCAAGTCAAGACAAAAATCATTTACACCTAATTCTTTTAACTTTGGTTTAGCATTAAAAATCATTATTGGATTTTTAGGGATTAAAATACTAAGGCTTCCCTCTAATCTCTGTTCAAGTGTAATATCACCTTTATCAGAAACAACTGTTCCGTAATCCTGATCTTTTGTTAACATCCGCGACCTTGTAATCACAGGCTTTCCAAACAAATTAACAATCCGCGTAAATTTTAAGCGTTTAATATTTAAAATATCGTCTTCCCATGAAGTAAAAAATTTTATTACACCTAGGTCCCTTAAACCTCTTGCACTATAAGCATTCCAAGTGTATAAAAATGTCCCTGCAATTTTTTCGGAAACTGCAGGGACAAGATCAAAGTGTGATATATTGTTCAAAATAAATGTTGCGGCATCAATTTTCTTATAATCATTTAATTCCCGTTCCAAAATAAATGGCGGTAGCTCAACTATCACATTACTAGGAATATGCCAAAGATTTCCCTGATTCACCGAAAAAATAATATTCATAGAATTTAAAGATAAAGACTGTAAAATATCTAACCACTTAGGATCATCTATCTTAAACCAAATTGTTTCATTTCGAGAGAGAGACTTTAACTCCCTGTCCCAGACTCTAGCAATGAGGCTGGTATAACTATTAATAAACGGAAGTGAGGCAATATTTCTTTTAGTATGAATACGGTAAATTTCATTAACCTTTTTTGTAAGCAAAGCTTCATCAAAGGCAAATGATCCTGTCAGATAAACAGGATTGCCTTTAGTAAAGCCTTCTACCTCTGGAATATCGCCCTTATACTTAAAAACAAAGGCTCTATCCGTCTCCGTATTAACGATTCTAAGTCGATCCCCTAGTTTTGCCCCTGAAAAATCTGGGAACTCAGAAATTTTAACACCCATACACTGTGCTTGATCAGGCTCAAATAATTTATCATCACGCCCTGAAAATACACAAGAAGACTTCAGTCTTGCATAATCTTGTTCTAGAACACCATTTTTATACTGTGATACGGCATTAAAAACATATTCGCTACTCCTCATCCTACCTTCAATCTTTAAAGAGGTCACACCTGTTTTTTTTATCTTTTCTAAATAATCAACAAGCTCCAAATCCTTTGGAGAAAATAAATAACCTTTCTCTGTATTCGTGGCACTCCACTTTCTTCTACAAGGCTGAGTACAAAGACCACGATTCCCACTAAACCCGCCAATTAATGACGAAAACCAACACATACCAGAAACAGAAAAACACAAGGCTCCATGGACAAAAATTTCCACTTCAATATTTTTACTTCTTGCAACTTTTCCGATAGATTTAACCTCAGAAAAAGTAAGTTCACGTGCTAAAACTATTCTCTTAAAACCTAAATCACTTAAAACCTTAACACCACTCGTATTATGGCAAGCTAATTGAGTGCTCGCATGTAATCTAAGTTGAGGAAAATAATCATGGATTATTCTTGCCAAACCTAAATCTTGAACAATGACAGCATCAACACCTAAGGGGGTAATTTTTGTTAAAATTTTAACAACATCATTAACCTCTTGGTGCTTAATCAAAATATTTAAAGTAACATAAACTTTAATATTTTTAGAATGTGCATAATCCGTCAAAACTTCTAAATCATAAAAATTAAAATTATTAGCATTTTTACGCGCATTAAAATCTTGCAACCCAAGATAAATTGAGTTTGCTCCTGCGTTAATTCCTGCGATAAATGCTTCTTTTGAACCTGCGGGGGCTAATATTTCCACTATTTAAATCCATTTTACCAAAGGTGGTTTTTTTGATGGTGATTGAGGGAAATCATCTTTTGGGTAGCCAAATAAAATTGGGCCATAAATTATTTCGCCTTCTTTTAACTCTAAAATTTTTTGAATTTCAGGATCTTCCATGCCTAATTGACCAAGATAAACCCAACAACTACCAACATCTAAAGCTCTAGCTGCTAACATCATGTTTTCACAAACCATAGGGCAATCAAAATCAGATGTCATGCCATAACCAATAAGAACAATAACGACATCTGCAAAATAATAAACAGGATCTGATGTTTTAACATCAACCTTAGCTCTTCTTGCTTTAACAAACTCTGGCTTATCTTTTAGCCATTCTTGATACTTAGGTATTGCAAGTTTACGCAAACGGTCCAAGATAGTTTTTTCTTGAATAACAATAAATCTAAAATTTTGAGTATTCATTGCCGTGGGGGCTTGATTCCCTACATCAATTATTTGCTTTAAAATATTTTGAGGAATAGTTTTTTGTTTATAAAAACGGACGGACCTCCGTTCTTGAATATTTTGTAAAACCTTATTCAAATTCCTTTCTCCTTCTTACTTTTTATATAAATATATCTAATAATGATAGGAAGAAATCTAGCAAGAATTATATAATTAAGTATAAAATTCTTTTTCTAAAGAAAATAGCTATGTACCTTAATTAAATCAAACCTCATTTAAAACTTATTTAATTATACTGTGTTACAATTAACTTATGAAGTTTATTTTCTTACTATTTTACTTTCCCTCTTAAAAGTTACAATACATACCTTAAACAGTTTAATAATCAGGAATAATAAAATATTTTTCCATAAACATTCTAATTTCACCTAGAGAAACTAAAGTTTCATAGAAATTATTTTTATTTTTTTATAGACAGACACTAAAATATTTTGTATAAATTAGCCTCTTAACGATAGCTATTTTATTTTGGGTCGGTAGCTCAGCTGGTAGAGCACGTCCCTTTTAAGGATGTGGCCGAGCGTTCGAATCGCTCCCGGCTCATAATAAAGTAGCTATTTAATTTAGTACATTGCTTTTGCCTCCATAGACTAGCGGTTAGGTCACCGCCCTTTCACGGCGGCAGCAGGGGTTCAAATCCCCTTGGAGGTATTTTTTATAAAATTAACTTTTAAATGTTAATTAATTAAGGGCGGTTAGCTCAGCTGGGAGAGCATCTGCCTTACAAGCAGAGGGTCAGAGGTTCAAGTCCTCTACCGCCCATTTTTTATCAGGATAAAAATATAAAAAATTTATAGCTGACATCTTTAATTATTTTAGATAAGATATTCATTAATTGGGGGATGTGGTGTAGTTGGTTAACACGCAGCCCTGTCAAGGCTGAGATCGCGAGTTCGAGTCTCGTCGTCCCCGAATTTTTTAAGAGCGAATCCTTTTTTAGGGTTCGTTTTTTTTATGTCCATTTTTGATATGTTTTATAGAATTTATAGGCTTATTTTAGGTTATGCTACTTGATTTCGAAGTCCACGCCACGATACTTCTTTGTACGTTTTAATTGTGTGGTAAGGACTTAAGCTATTGTTTGTATTGTTGTTGACAGATTGTTTGCTGTCTTGTTTGTTCCTATCAATTGTCGTGAATCGTCCACGAGAACTATCCATTGGTTGAGATCCCATTGCTTCCTTGAATTCCCTTAAGCTCTGTTCATTTGGTGTTTCTGAATTCTGTAAGCTTCTAACTTTTGCTTCTTGAAATTGTGCTTGTGAATTTGGAAACTCTGAACTTGAACTTGTTTCTGCAATATTGTTGTTGATTATGCTTTCTTCCGTTGGTGCTTCGCTACACCGATTCTCTTCGTTCATCAGTTTCGCTCTGTCAGCATGAGAGGCAGAGACGTGCTGCTCATCATTTGAACTGTTATTTTGAGGAAACCATATTTTCTCTGAATTTCCTGAATTTCCTGAATTTTCTGAATTAGCTACCTCAAATTTCTCCCCTTTTCCTTTTCTTCTTTTTGCGGTTTTTTCTCCTTCGCCACGAAAACTCTCGTCCCTATTTCTTTCAAAAACATATCTACTGTCTGCTCCTAAATTATCGTCTTCATTAGTTAATCCAGCATTTCCTGCTTCGCTACGGCGGCTCGCTGCACTCGCCACTCTCGCTCTATTTCCGTTCACTTCCAAAAATACAGGATACTTAAACTCTATCTCAATAAACTCAGGATCATATACAATCTTCTCAACAAACTTACAAACCTTTAAATTTGCATATTTTTGATTTTTATTTTCGCAAAGTTTAATCACATTTTCAAACAAATTTTTGATCAAATTTTCTTTAAAAAAATTTTCAGTTTCGCTGAGTTTGTAAGCACTCAAACGGCTGATGAGTTTTTTCACATTTTTTTCAAAATTTCCCCCATTTTTTTCAACATCGCCAAGTTCAAGTCCTGTCACTAGATTCACATCAATATTTTTTATAGAAATCATATCTTGAAAAATTTCAAATTTTTCAGGCTGTTTCACAGCCTCAAAATTCAGCCCCAACACAAAATTCCGCAGATACATCTCATCACACACAATTCTCTCCAAACTCGTTATTATTTCTCCAGTCAGCCTCGTACAGCTCACTTGTCGGACAGGACACTCAGGCAAATAAAATCTTCTAGTTCTCGTGCAGCGATAATAAAAATATCTGCGCAAACCCTTTGCAGTATACTTATTAGAAAAAGTTTTTGTCATCGTGCTGCCACAAGTCCTGCACTTAACAAGTCCACCAAAAATTAAATTTTTATAAATTTTACGTTTCTTATTAGAAACTTTTTTAAATTTTTGCGCCTCAACAAAAACATCCTCATCAATAATCGCTTCATGAATTCCATTCATTATCTCGCCTTTAAAAGTAATCTTGCCGATATAAGTTACATTTTGTAAAAGATATTTTATCCGACTAGGCTTTACAATTTTATTTTTTTCCACCACTCGCTTAACGGCTCGCGTCTCGTCAATATTCATATTCAACAAATTTTCCTGCCAAAGCACACGATTAGTCGTAATTTCTCCACTAGATAAAATAATTTTTTGAGTCACCAACGCTTCAAAAATTTCATCAGCTGAAACCAAAAACCCCTCAAAATATGATCGCTCAACAACCCCATTTCTACCATCAAGCATCAACTTTTTAGTGATCTGCCACAAAGTTTTTCCATTAATAAAGCTATCAAAAATAAACTCGACAATTTTTGCATCTTCAGGCAAAACAACAAGCTGCCTATTTTTCCTCTCATAACCAAGCGGAGTAGTTCCACCATTATATAATCCCCTACGCGCTCGCTCTTCAAGCTTATGAGTTGTGCGTTCAGAAATCAATTTTCTCTCATAATCTCCAAACACAACAGTCATATTGCGAGCAAGCTCGCCAGAGGCAGTTGAAGTATCCCAATTCTCTGTAATGGAGTATAACTCGACATCATAAATCTTCAAAAACACCTCTAGGTCAAAAAAATCTTTTTTATCCCTAGCAAGCCGATCACCTTTATAACAAACAATAACATCAATCTTCCCATTACAAACATCCTGAATCATTTCCTGCACTTTTGGTCTTTTTAAATTCTTACCAGAAAACCCATCCTCCTTGTAAACTTTGCCAACCTCCCATGCTTAATAAACCGCAAAATCATATCGATTTGCGATGCATTAGACGAATAATCCTTGCGTGCTTGAGCATCGGTTGACACCCTTGCATAAATACCACACCTTTTTTTCTTCCGCTTACGTCCCATAAACAATTCCTCCTTTTATTTTTACATTAGTGCTTCGCTTCGTCGGCGACCGCACTCGCCAACTCCACTCTAATATTATTTTAATATTATACTAAAAAACTATCCATAAGTCATACAATATTACTATTAATATTAAGATCAAACATAAAACCAAAACTTGTAATGTACCCCTTTTAGTCAAGAAAAAAATGGGAGAGTTTTATAAAGCAACTTTAAGTTCTTTATGATAATATTGATTAGGTGTTAAATAATTAAGGCTCTGATGTGGAAAATCATAATTATAATCATTTATCCAACGA
>JAAEPJ010000073.1 GCA_024222485.1 bacterium
ATAAGAAAAGAGTATTTTTGTTCGTCTATAGAAGCCATCTTACTATACTAATTCCTTATAGTTATCAACATAATAATAAGTTTTATTTATATGCGAACACTTTACCTATTATTTTATCTTATAGTATAAGAATTATTTATGAGTGATATTGAGTTAGAAGTACCTGCTAGTTTAAATAGTATAAAACTTAAAGACTACCAGAAGTTTGTGAAGATATATGAAAATAATGGAGAAGAAGCGTCAGAGTTTCTTAACATTAAAATGCTAGAGATATTTTGCAACTTAAAGTACAAAGATGTATACGAACTTCCTGTTGGAACGTTTGATGGGGTATTAGATTATTTAGGAGATATGATGTCTGTTGAAACACCTTTAGTAAGAAGGTTTAGTATGACAGGTTCTGACGGTGTTACTGCTGACTTTGGGTTTATACCAAACTTAGACAAGATGACGATGGGAGAATATATTGATTTAAATTCTTATTTTGACGACATATCTACTATGCACAAAGCTATGGCTGTATTATACAGACCTGTACATAAAAGCTTCAAGGATAAAGAA
>JAAEPJ010000074.1 GCA_024222485.1 bacterium
TCCCGAAACCAGGTGGAGGCCTCCCGAAACCAGGTGGAGGCCTCCCGAAACCAGGTGGAGGCCTCCCGAAACCAGGTGGAGGCCTCCCGAAACCAGGTGGAGGCCTCCCGAAACCAGGCGGAGGCCTCCCGAAACCAAGTGGAAGAATCCCAAAACCAGGTGGAAGCCTCCCAAAACCAGGCGGAAGACACCCAAAGCCAGGTGGAGGCCTCCTGAAACCAGGTGGAGGCCTCCCGAAACCAGGTAGAGGCCTCCCGAAACCAGGTGGAGGCCTCCCGAAACCAGGTGGAGGCCTTCCGAAACCAGGTGGAGGCCTCCCGAAACCAGGTGGAGGCCTCCCGAAACCAGGTGGGGGCCTCCTGAGGCCAGGTGGAGGCCTCCCGAAACCAGGTGGAGGCCTCCCGAGGCCAGGTGAAGGCCTGGTGGAGGCTCCCCAGGCCAGGTGGAGGCCTCCCGAGGCTAGGTGGAGGCCTCGGAGGCAAGGTGGAGGCCTCCCGAAACCAGGTGGAGGCCTCCCGAGGCCAGGTGGAGGCCAGGTGGAACTGGGTTAAAGGTTAAAGGAAACAGGTCGGGCAGTACCAGCTGCTCAAAGCTTAAAGCTTAAAGGTTTTAGGTTAATTTTAAAGCCTACAGCCTAAAGCCTAAAGCTTAAAGCTTAAAGCTTAAAGCCTAAAGGTTAAAGGTAACAGGTTAAAGGTAACAGGTCGGGCAGCTACCAGGTTTCTGGTCTTGTTTTTGGACAATTTTGACCAAATTTCACAATTCTGACCCAAA
>JAAEPJ010000075.1 GCA_024222485.1 bacterium
ATTTAAGAAAGTGAACGTCAAGTCGAAATACGGTCTGAATATACAGTCAGTGCAGTCAAATATCCCTGCCAAGAAGAAGTAGCTCTGAAAAGCACTTTCTGCAAGCAAATAAGCGCATGAACAATGTATTCTTACAATTACATTTCATTATTCGAATAAGCACACGTTGTAACGTAAAAAAACATAGTATAGGTTCCTTCAGTTATCAGCTCTGGTATACGTTCCTAATAAGACAATCCGGGACAAAACTCATGAGACAAACGTATGAAATAGGCTTCTCTGCTAAAGAACCTCCTCCCTACCCCCCAATTCAATGTTGTTCTGGTAATTTCAAGTGATTTGTAGAAGCAGCATGCCTGGTTGGTCGCAAAAAGCCAACATTGAATCGGGGGGTACAGGGTAAGTTGCTTTTTTGCGGACTGAAATGAGTGCTATTGGTAATTAGTACAATTTTATGGCTTGTCTCATGGAGTTTTGTCCCGGATTGTCTTATGCAAAGATATAACAGCTGTTGAAGTAATCGATGCTATAAGTGAAATCAAAGACAGGATATATTGTAGAATCATGTACAAAGGCAGTGCGAGCCCTTTTGCACGTGATCACAATTTTTCTACGTCACTAGCAATCATACGTCATAAACGATAGATAGAGCTATTTTTTCAGTGAACAAAGGCGTACATAAGATCATAGCAAATAAGAGAAATCGGCTAGAATATCAAGTTAGACATGATATAGATGTTGCGTGTCAAATAAAAATCAATGTCTTTAAGTTATGTATCCATATAATGATTTTGTCATGTTTGTATTTCTATTCTTAAGAAGTAGATCAGTTGTAAAAATGCCACGCCCTGCATGATAAAATGGATGCATTTCAGTATAGACCTAAAACAGCATTTACTAGACTGTTCTTAATACCACGAGTGGTCACATAAGATGTTCATACTAACTTGAGCTTCAGTTATAGATCTTAGGTAATCAGTCTCTTAGACTGGTAGGGTAGATTACAGTTACATTTTGCTACGGTAAACCCCTGGGTTGAACCCACGGTTAACCCCATGGTTAACCCTACGGTTAACCCTACGGTTAACCCTTACAATGAGATCAGTGGTATATGAATCTTATATGGAATCAACGGTTAACCACGGTTAACCCCCTTTTTATAAGAGAATACATATATAATTTATTATAAAAAAGAGGGGTTAACCGTGAGAAGGCCTTTCTATACAGTGATTTATATGTATAAACTTCGTCACGTGGGGGTTAACCGTGGGGGTGAACCGTAGGGTTAACCGTAGGGTTAACCGTACGGTTAACCCTTGTCAACTGTGATGCTGAATATATACCTATTTGAGAAATTTGATTACACGAAATGAGTAATTTAAGAAAGTGAACGTCAAGTCGAAATACGGTCTGAATATACAGTCAGTGCAGTCAAATATCCCTGCCAAGAAGAAGTAGCTCTGAAAAGCACTTTCTGCAAGCAAATAAGCGCATGAACAATGTATTCTTACAATTAC
>JAAEPJ010000076.1 GCA_024222485.1 bacterium
CGTTGGATAAATGATTATAATTATGATTTTCCACATCAGAGCCTTAATTATTTAACACCTAATCAATATTATCATAAAGAACTTAAAGTTGCTTTATAAAACTCTCCCATTTTTTTCTTGACTAAAAGGGGTACATTACATAGGAAATAAGAACTGGATTTTCTTGCTAGCATTAGAATGATTCTTTGGCTGATAATATAGGGTAATATTGATTTTTGAAAGAATCTTACATCTCGTCAAAGTTAGTGTTCCTTGCGATACAATTGGCTTATACCTAGATTCTATGTTGTGGAAATAAACGCACCTGTTCTTAAAAACAGGTGCGTAAAAGTTTTGATTAATTCTGATAGATATGCTTTTTTATTATTCATGAGAGTTCCTCTCATGTCCGATAAAAAAATTTAAATAAGAGGAGTCTTCTTTTAAAGTAAACCCATTATTGAATAGAAAGAAAGTTGTTTTCTAAGATCACCTTTTAAAATTTAAAACCTAAGTCTATTTGAATTAAACTTTTTGGTCTTAGAGGGTGTCCTGGCTTATCCATAGAATTATCAGAATCATCTACTTCGCCGATGTAGTAGTAATCCACAGCAAGATGCATATTTTTCTTTAAGCCAATTTTTAGTGCAAGTTCAATTCCTTGATTATCTGTATTCCCTGTATCCGCATCAGGAAAGGCATCTAGCCAAGCATCTTGTTGGAGTTCTCTATACATTGCTTTTATTTGCCAATCACCAAAGGTTTTAACTTCTTTATCCCCAAACTTAAGACCAAGCAAATATCCTTCATTAGAACCAATTGGGTCAGGATTTTTAATATATTCACCAAAGAACGCAAGTTTTGAATAGATTAAATCGTAGAATGTTAGTTCTGTCGCTATTGAGTAGGAGTCATAATTATATTTTAGGCGACCATCTTTATCATAGGTATTGGACGCACTACTATATGTTAAAGCCGCTGCTTTTAAATTAGCAAAACTATAAATAGTCCCTGCTAATTTAAATTGTGTTCCAGCATATGTTTTATGCTTAAATGTTGGTTGTAGAATGCTCATTGTTGCATTCCCTTTTTTTTCTTCATTTATTGTTTTATGTTTTTCTAAAAGCATGTAGCCTAGATTGAGGGAAAAATTATCTGTAATAGTTTTATTAAGAGCAAAGCCATCCATGCTAATATCTGCATCCCATAATAAATCTGATGGTTGCCAAATAACTTTTTTATTAGGGATTTTACCGGCAAGAATAGTGGCAGCGGTTATAGGGCATAATAGGTTTGCATAGACATAATCAAGTTGAATAGTTTTCGTTGAAAAAGTTTCTCCCATGTCTTGATTAGTTGATCTTGGATTTGCACCCCCAGAGGCTAAGCCAAAAAAAACTGATAGACCATCAGTTATCTCAGCGGCACCTTGGAATCTAAAACGCATGCGGAGTCTTTCACGCTCATATGTGCCTTTATTTTCATTTTGGTAGCGTAGTCTTAAGTCTCCATTGAATTTAAGTTTTTGTGTCCACTGAGGCAGATTTCCTTTAGTTTGTGTAAGCTGTTTCTGTTGTTTTTCTTTATTTAAGATTAAAATTTGTTTTGCTTCTGTCTCTGTTAGAATTTCTTTGTCTTTTAGTTTTTTTACAAGGAAAGCTATTTCTCCTGCGAATGCCATACTGGAAAATAAGGTAGTTACTAGAATTATTAGCATGCTTTTTTTCATCATTAATTTTCTCCTTTTTTTATTTTAATTTACGGAATAGTCCCTTGACGCTCAGTAGGGAATAATATACAATATACTTATAGCGATAATAAAAAGAGGTTATAAGTATGAACTTTATAGAATTTAATAAAACTTTTTCAAACGAGCAAGATGTAATAAATTATTTTATCAAA
>JAAEPJ010000077.1 GCA_024222485.1 bacterium
TAAATGATTATAATTATGATTTTCCACATCAGAGCCTTAATTATTTAACACCTAATCAATATTATCATAAAGAACTTAAAGTTGCTTTATAAAACTCTCCCATTTTTTTCTTGACTAAAAGGGGTACATTACACTTAGATGAGGGCTACGCGCCCTAATGAACTTTGGGGTATAGATATGACGAAGGTGATGATTGAAAACTTTGGCTGGGTTTATTTGGTGATAGTAATTGACTGGTACACGAAAAAAATAGTAGATTATAGCTCATGTTTGCAAAGCAAGACTTATGATTGGCATGATTGGCTTGATGCTTTAGATATGGCCTTAAATAATGAATTTGCAGATGGAGTCAGAGGTCATAAACTAAAGCTTATGAGTGATAATGGTTCACAACCAACTTCAACAGAGTTTATTAGATCCTGTGGGGAAATTGGGATCAAGCAGGTCTTTACAAGCTATAATAACCCTAAAGGCAATGTTGATACAGAGCGTGTAATTAGAACTCTAAAAGAAGATTGTGTTTGGCCTCATAACTTTACTAGAGTAGATGAGTTTGAGACAAAACTTGAAGGATGGATCAAAAATTATAATGAAGATTATCCGCATTCTTCACTAGGATACAAAACGCCTTCTGAATGCTTAGCGGATTATTATAAAAATGAGGTAAGACTATCTTTTGGGGCTTCGGCTTAACCGAGGGCACTACAGTTTAAAGACTTACTTTAAGCAAGAAGGATATCAGTCAACAGTGTTTTCAGGTCTAGAAACAATCAGTACAAGTTTAGATAAGTCTGTACTTGTAAGTGTTATTGTTTATGCTGATTTATTAAAAAATATCGGAATAGTCCCTTGACGCTCAGTAGGGAATAATATACAATATACTTATAGCGATAATAAAAAGAGGTTATAAGTATGAACTTTATAGAATTTAATAAAACTTTTTCAAACGAGCAAGATGTAATAAATTATTTTATCAAA
>JAAEPJ010000078.1 GCA_024222485.1 bacterium
CCCTTGAAGTGACGATTGGCTTGCCTTTGGCTTTACTTGCCTTCCTTACCGGAGGCTGATAAACAGGGGCGGGAACATCTCCACAACTGTTTCAACGCTATCATCTTCACCATCGGCCTTCTTATTCTTTTCATTGTCCGAAACTGCACTCTCGCTGGAAAATACAGCTCGTTTCACCATCTTCTCTACTTTAGTGCTTCGAAGTTTTTTCATGGCCAGTTTTCCACTTGTTGCTACTTCTCGCGAACTGCGTTTTTGATAGTAGGTCCTAGCTACCTGAGAGCTGTGCTTCTGATCCAGGCTTATCGATCTCTGTTCTTCGGTAGAAAGTACTCGCGAGCTCTCGGTTTCCACGATTTGTCGGTATCTTGTAGGGTGTACATATTTACCAATAGCTTGAAAGACGAGCTCTGACATATGATTTCCAATAGCCTTGAATTGAGTGCCACTCCGTGTGACGAGAAGGTAGTCGCATTTCGGATTCAACAGCGGTCTAATGTTCACAATGTATTCGTCTATTAATCGAGTGCTTGTCTCGTCGAAAATCAACGAGTCGAATGTGTATTGCTGGGCAGTCTTGAATTCGGTTTGGTCCACAAAACCATCGCTTTCTTTCGACTTCTCGAACATACTCAGTGTCAAGTATTGGTAAGTCATCGGTCGAGATCCTTTCACTCTCGTGAAGAGATAAAGAGAAACGAAACGAGTTGCAAATGTCAATTCTGCTGCACTAACAGAGGTGAGAGGGTACGACTTGCATCTCAAAAGTACATCTTTATACCGTTGCAGATGATGTGGTACAACCGTTTCCATCTCGTCCATTGTCGCCCATTGGTTATTGGCTGCGAGAACTTCCACCGACAAATTCTTCGCCCACTCGGTAATCTTGCGTCTAGCCAATGCTCTCTTGCCTCTGTTGATGTAGACTTCGGAGATAGCCAGGTTCCCAAGAACAGCAGTTGACAGTCCGCACGATTTCCTGAAATCGATGACATCAGTAATGGCTTGTAAATAGCCAAACTGTGCAGAGCTACCAAGTCCCCACTCTTTCCCAATGTGCTCAATGAAGTTGCATATTAGTCCAGCAGAACCAATACAATAGTCGATATGCTCTGTTGTGAGCTCTTCTTCATCGTCTTCGCTGCAATATTTGAAGAATTTCATCACTCGTGTCCCGTTTTGCGTTGCCTGCACCTCTGACATACCCCCTCCACAAATAGCACACAGCCATTCCATGTATCTTTTCCCAATGCCGTCAGTAATCGAATAATGTGGCATTTTCGATGTATCAGCACGTTTTCTCGAGCTGTTCTTGAATTTATCTTGTGTGGGTTGTTGTCTTATTGCTTGGTCGATCAATCTCTCGCTAGGCTTTTCATCGAAATAGTAGTACCATCTGTGCTTCTTATCTACATGCTTTCTGCATCCTCTTTTGCTAAAAAATGTTCGGTTCTCACAGTGCTTGACTGGACACACATAGGTCTTGTCTTTGGATTCTCGGAGAATCAGCACTCTTTTATGTTGTCTTGCACCTTCGATCTTCGACCAGTCCATCTCCTTGCTTCCGAAGCCCGTGTGTTTAACAAGACGAATGCTTCGCTATTTATGCAAAACGCAGCCTTGCACGCGCACGAAAGAATGCATCATTCATATAGAACGAATAAAAACTGGGAATAAAAAAGCGCCTATCGCAGAACTCTAGGGACACAGGGCATTCAGATCACATGAATGAACGCTTTAGAACGAGGCATGCAGGATGACCAACGTGTGGAATTCTGTAGATACTGGACACTCGGCTGAACACAGAAGTCATTTTGCATGGTCCAATGTATTCATCGTAAAAGTGTCCGATAACAACATCATGAGTGACCTACAGCCTTTGACATTGAAAGGACCTTATCAAATGATCTATACGGTCACTTTGAGGACATGTGTGTTCATCAATGACGATGAACAAAATTATGTTCTCTTTCCATCTAAATCAAGGGGCACACACATATGCATGGAACCTACACATTTTTTCATAAGTTTTGAAAAAAGTATA
>JAAEPJ010000079.1 GCA_024222485.1 bacterium
CATTTTTGATCATTAAGGTGGTACACTCCTATTAGGATATACCTACAAATTTGCTCTGATATATGACTAAATAGATGAATTTAACTGATTTCATTCAATTAATATCAGTCTACGGGGGCGGTGTTTATTGAAAAACTGGTAAATTTTCAGATTTTTTAAGGGTGTGGCATCTTAATAAGCTTGCAATTATGGCCCTGCCCAAAAATTTTAAAACGCAATATCTCAGATATGGCTCAAGATAGCAAAGTAATTTTTTCTGTGTGTATTTACTACATCAATATTGAGGTTAGGAACTAGAATTGGCAAAGTTGTGTTGAAATTCCAAAACTTATAATCAAATATCTGATTTTTGTCAAAAAAATTTTGGCGTCCATTCCTCAAGAATGCGCTTAATTTGACATATGATCAAGCTAGAACAAAAATTCTAGTTTACGACCTAAATGGATCTATTTGGAGCCTTGTGTGAAAATTTCAGGTGTCTGGAGTTCCTATTGACTGAGATTTCATGTTTTAAAATCTTGTGGAACAGTAAAAAATTACTTTCTAGAAAAACGCGTTTAAAGTTTGCGTAAAGGTAAAAGTCCTAATATCAGTATAAAAATGAGCCAGAAGCATCGGATTCTTTTCCTTCCAGCTCAATTTATTTGTCTTGGAATCCTTTCCTTACTGCTCTCAATCTTTTTCTTCTTTCTTTTAGATTTTTTATTGGATGGTTCTTTATTCTTGAG
>JAAEPJ010000080.1 GCA_024222485.1 bacterium
AAAGATTCCGTTTTCTCCAAAACGTTGTAAATATACGTATTACAACATTTTTGTCAATGGGAAGAGCCTAGAAATTATAACACCGAGGGTTTGTTATAGTTTCCCACGAAACTTAGTGAAAACTTAGCCCTGCAATAACATTTCACCTTGATTTCTGATAAAGTACGCCTTTGGCATGGAATAAAACGATTCCGTTTGCTCTAAAACGTTGTAAACATACATATTACAACAGTTCTGTCCATTGGAACCGCCTACAACTTATTACTTCGAGGGTTTCTTATGGTTCGGTTTCCCATGAAGCTTAGTGAAAACTTAGCCCCGTAATAAGAGTTCACCTCAATTTCTTTTAAACTACGCATTTCCCATTGAATAAAACGGTTCTGTTAGCTCTAAAACGTTGTAAACAAACGTATTACAACACTTTAGTCCATGGCAACAGCGTAGAACTTATTATTACAACGGTTTCTTATAGTTCACCATGAAACTTAGTGAAAACTTAGCCCCGTAATAAGAGTTCACCTCAATTTCTTATAAAGTACGCATTTCCCATTGAAAAAAACGGTTCGGTTAGTTCTAAACCGTTGTAAACATACGTATTCGAACAGTTCTGACCATGGGAACAGCGTAGAACTTATTATTACAACGGTTTCTTATAGTTCCCCATGAAACTTAGTGAAAACTAAGCCCCGTAATAAGAGTTCACCTAAATATCTTTTAAACTACGCATTT
>JAAEPJ010000081.1 GCA_024222485.1 bacterium
TGACTGGTGCCTTAAACCAGCGCCTTAGACCATTCGGCCATACTGCCTGTATATGTAATGGTTAATACGATGAATGATGGTAGAACATGCCATGTGCAGGTTTTCAAAAATTATGGAAACAATACTTTGTATAGTTATGTCAACAAAATGAAGGGACTAGGACTCCAACCCACGCCACCGAAGTGACCGGCTCCTTAAACCAGCTCCTCATACCACTGCGCCATCCTGGCTGTATGTTTTGTTTTCAATAGCATGGATTATGGTAGAAGATACCGTGTGCAGGTGTTCAAATAAAGGAAAAAATACTACCTATAGGAATGTCAACAATATGACAGGAACAGGACTCGAACCCAAGCAACCGGAGTGACTGGTGCCTGAAACCAGCGCCTTAGACCACTCGGCAATCCTGCCTGTATATTGAATGATCAATAGCATGAATGATCGTAAAACATACCATGTGCAGGTGTTCAAAATAAAGTTAACAATACTATAAATAGTTATGTCAACAAAATGACAGGAGTAGGACTCGAACCGAGGCCAAGAAGTGACTGGTACCTTAA
>JAAEPJ010000082.1 GCA_024222485.1 bacterium
AAATTGTCTGCAGCATCAAAAGCACAATCTCTAGAAGTAAATCCTTCTGCAAACTTTGAGAGATAATTCCCCTCACTATCAAACTTCAGAAGACTATTATTTCCTGATACATATATATATCCACTAGCATCTATCATTAGATACTCAGCTTCTAAGTATTTTTTAAAAGTTAAAATATACTCTCCACTACTAGCAAACTTCTGAACGCGACCATGATTTGTATCCATCACATAAATATTCCCGCTATCATCTACCACTATTCCATCAGGATAAGAAAATTCATCATCTCCATCACCCTCACCTCCAAAAGTTAAAATATGCTCTCCACTACTATTAAACTTCTGAACTCGATGATTATACTTATCTGTAACATATATATTCCCACTATTATCTAGAGCGATTCCATAAGGGAAGGAAAACTCCCCCTCACCACTTCCTGAGCCACCCCCTCCAATAGTTAATAAGTACTTTCCCTCACTATCGAACTTCTGAACTCGATGATTATGAACCTCTGTAACATATATATTCCCACTATCATCTACCGCTATTCCAGCAGGATAAAAAAATTCACCATCTCCACTTCCCGCACCTCCAAAAGTGAGTACAAATTCTCCAGCACTATCAAACTTCAGAACTCGATGATTTTGATAATCTGTAATATATATATAACCTTCAGAATCCACCGCTATTCCAGAAACATAGAGAAACTGACCTTCGCCATACCCATATTCACCAAAAGATAACAAAAGCTCTCCATCACTATTTAGTTTTTTTATATATCCCTCATATTGTCCTACATAGATATTACCAGTAGAATCACTCGTTATAGCACACGGGTTGACTACTCCTCCTGATATATATTTGTCAAATTCATACTGGATGTCTGCAAATAAATTCCCTCCTAAGCATAATGACAACACTGCAAAAATTATTGATAGTTTCTTTCTCATGACTCTACTCCTTTTAATGTTTTAAAGTCTAAACCAGC
>JAAEPJ010000083.1 GCA_024222485.1 bacterium
TATAATTATGAAGAAAAATTAATGTTAGGATTAATAATTTATCAAGGCATAACAAGAGAAGAAATCTTAAAACTAACAATCAAGTCAATAAACCTAGAAAAAGGTCAAATAGAAATTCCAGGAACAAATTTAAGAAATAGTAGAATATTAAATTTAGAATCTCATCAAGTGATCCCATTTTATAATCATGCAGAACATAAAAAAGAAGAAGGAGAAGAGATATTATTTACAAAATGCAAGACTCATTGGGTTCATTCCAAGTTTTTAACCTTAATTCATAACAATTTAAGGAAGCAGAATGAAAAGCTTAATCTAAAACAGCTAAGACAGAGTAGATACAGTATAATAATAAGAAAACATGGTTTAAGATTAGGTCAATATATGAGTGGCTTTAAAAGTATAAAGACAGCAGAGAGATATAGAAAAAAAGATATCACAGATCTAAAAGCTTCAATATTAAAATATCATCCTTTAAATAAATTATAAAAATTCTTTTTTCAACTGAATAAAATAATTAATTTAGGAATCAAAAGGTGCAATATAAAGCACAAAAGATCTTTGAAAAAACGGAATAGAGAGATGCATCGGCCAGTGATGAGAAACAGGCACTAAATAATCTGAATGATGATAAAAATATTTTCATAGATGATAATGGGAATAAGCATGTTATTCCTACTAAAAGGAAGCCTTTGAGAAAGCAATCTTTTACTAATAGAGTTAATA
>JAAEPJ010000084.1 GCA_024222485.1 bacterium
AGGCTTTTTCCCAACTTTTTTGTGATTTTGAAGAAAAAGTTTTTGGGTGATTTGAGGGGTTTTCTCGGCATATTATGTCCTGTTATTGGTCCCTGCAGAGCTCTGAGTGGATAGATGGTCTATTTGGAAGCATTTATTTTGGCTCAATTTCGACCAAAAACCATGGGTTAACCACCGGGCTTTTTCCCAACTTTTCGGTGATTTTGAAGGAAAAGTTTTTTGGTGATTTGAGGGGTTTTCAAGGCATATTATGTCCTGTTATTGGACCCTGAAACGCTTTGAGTGGATAGATGGTCTATTTGGAATCATTTAATTTGGGTCAATTTCAACCAAAAACCATGGGTTAACCATCAGGCTTTTTCCCAACTTTTGGGTGATTTTGAAGGAAAAGTTTTTTGGTGATTTGAGGGGTTTTCTGGGCATATTATGACCTGTTATTGGTCCCTGAAGAGCTCTGAGTTGATAGATGGCGTATTTGGAAGCATTTAGTTTGGGTCAATTTCGACCAAAAACCATGGGCTAACCATCAGGCTTTTTCCCAACTTTTGGGTGATTTTGAAGGAAAAGTTTTTTGGTGATTTGAGGGGTTTTCTGGGCATATTATGGCCTATTATAGGTCCCTGAAGA
>JAAEPJ010000085.1 GCA_024222485.1 bacterium
CACATATTTCAACACTTTTTGTGCGCTGTTACTTGAAAACTGACATGGTCCTCATAAAAACTGAAAAAACCCTAAAAACAGGTAAATATGAGGATGATCACCCTTTTTTAGAACTATACTCACATAGTTCAACACTTTTTGTGCGCTGTTACTTAAAAATTGACATGGTCCTCATAAAAACTGAAAAAACCCTAAAAACAGGTAAATATGAGGATGATCACCCTTTTTTAGAACTATACTCACATGTTTCAACACTTTTTGTGCGCTGTACTTGAAAATTGACATGGTCCTCATAAAACAGAAAAAACCCAAATACGGGGAAATATGAGGATGATCCCTTTTTTTAGAACTATACTCACATATTTCAACACTTTTTGTGCGCTGTTACTTGAAAATTTACATGGTCCTCATAAAACAGAAAAAACCCTAAAAACAGGGAAATATGAGGATGATCCCTTTTTTTAGAACTATACTCACATATTTCAACACTTTTTGTGCGCTGTTACTTGAAAACTGACATGGTCCTCATAAATACGGAAAAAACCCTGAAAACGGGGAAATATGAGGATGATCACCCTTTTTTAGAACTATACTCACATATTTCAACACTTTTTGTGCGCTGTTACTTGAAAATTGACATGGTCCTCATAAATACGGAAAAAACCCTAAAAACGGGGAAATATGAGGATGATCCCTTTTTTTAGAACTATACTCACATATTTCAACACATTTTGTGCGCTGTTACTTGAAAACTGACATGGTCCTCATAAATACGGAAAAAACCCTGAAAACGGGGAAATATGAGGATGATCACCCTTTTTTAGAA
>JAAEPJ010000086.1 GCA_024222485.1 bacterium
GTAGTCTTCAGACTGCTGATCAAATATTTTAATATTTGAAAAGATATTTAATCCTGTTATAAGTTGTGAAAATTAATTCAAAAGAAAATAAAATTGTCATTAATAGATAAAATAAAACAAACAGTAAATACATTAAAAAGGCGATTGCAAGCTTAGAACAGCAATTTCCATAGGAATAGTGCAACAAAGGAGTTCATCAGTCACTTCATTCGCTAAACGCTTCATTACGTTCCTTCTTCACGCTCATTCCCTTTTTTCCCTTTAAATCCCAATAAGGCCTTGCTTCGCAAAAATAATAAAAAAGGGAAAAAACCATTCGCCGATTTTGTGCTCACCCGCGATCGCATCCCCAAATTTTTATAAGCCTACGCTTATAAAAATTAACGGAAAAAACGCTTGTTTCACAAGCTGTCTTTTTTCCTGGGTCTGCTCAATTCGCTTGCGGCTCGCTTTAGCTCCCGCTTTTAATAATTTTAAAAAGAGCGGGAAAGTTAATATTTTATTCTTATTGAATAGAGAGAACGTTTTCATTAAGTCCGAAAAAAGAACCTATTTTCAAATAAAATGAATTGACCGGCCAAATTTTTCAAATATAAAGTACGTCTCTGCTTCCGCACAAATCAAATGCGGGCATTAAATATAATTCAGAATTGTTTGGACCCTCAATTTCTATGAGAAAGGATTGAATTTATTCAAAGAATGGAGATTTTGTTTTTTCTCATATAAATGGAGGCTGAGAATTTAAGACAGAAAAAAATATTAGATATACTTAATAAGCAATAAAAAATCATTCATAGCTAGCTTTAGTTTTATGATCTCTAAGAAGTGCATCAAGAACCTTAAAAAGCTGTTTTTTTTCTTCATTAGGAAGATTTTGAATATCCTCCAATCGTCTAATAGTTTTAGGATCAAGCTTAAGGTTAGTTTTGCCTACAAGAAAATCAATAGATACTTCAAGTATATCAGAAATTTTAATAATCACATCAATAGAAGGTGAAATCACACCACGTTCATATCTGCCAATAATATCACCAGAAGTTCCAATTTTCTTACCCAATTGTCCTTGAGAAAATCCCTTTTGCTTTCTAATAATCATAATGTGTTCTCCAATAGTCATACCAATAAGTAGTTAACAAGATGTATTTTAATATTAATCTTTAAAAATAAGAGATAAAAAAATCTTAAACAATTTTAAAAAGACTTGCATATGTCAGACTAAAAAATTACTTTTACTACCAATAGATCTTATTATAAAATAATAAAATATTTTTTCAATGAATAGAGACAAAAAAACAAGATACTACACAATCCAGCGAAGATGGAGAAAAAGCAGAAGCGGCTTAATATCAAGAAAAGCAATTCCAGAAATACGAATAAGTGGAATCTGGTTATTAAAAGAAGGCTTTTTTCCAAGCGGAAAAATAAGAATAGAAATAAGAAAAAAATACTTAGATATAACACCATACATACCAGTAGCATGAGAATAGAAAAAAGAGAAATAAAAATAAGAGGCGTAAAAAGCAGAGCCAAAAACCCATATCTAAGATTAAGTAAAACTCCAAACATAAATCTAAGAGGCAAATGGTTAATAATGAAAGGATTTAGAGCAGGCGAAAAAGTAACAATGGAAA
>JAAEPJ010000087.1 GCA_024222485.1 bacterium
CAAACATATTATGTTAAAGGTTCCGATTATGTACAATACAATTTACGTTTTTTTATGCAAGATATTAATTTTAGTATTTATTTTAGGTTTGAGTTCTTGTATTAATTCAAAGAATTTAAAAAATATGAACAGCAATAAGGTAAAAAATAGAGAAAACTCCTCTGATAGTTCCTATATTCCGCGTTATGTATTGCCAGTTTTTGCTGCAATTTCTCAATTTTGCAATACAAATACAAAAGAATCAATTCCAAATAGAAACGAATCTACTTCAGAGGTTATCACAAATACATGCGGTAAAGAAAAAAACACAAACACAAATCATCAAGATAAAAATAAACAAAATTGTAAAACTAATCTTCCTCCTCGAAAAAAAAGGAAGTTATTAAATAATCAGTCAAAATTGGATCTGAAGTTATATAGAAATGCTAGTAAAACAACGAATAATTTTATAAATCGGAGAAATAATAGTAACGATAGAAATAACAATAATAGTAAAAATGATAATGGGAATAAAAAAAATATTAAACATCAAAATAAGACAGACAACTATTTTATTACCACCTATTTAGAAGTAAAAGAAAAAATAAGAAAAAAGGCTGCTGAAATAAATGATAATCTTTCAAATTATAATGTAAATTTAGGCACTTATAAAGTTAGAGGGAAAAAAGGAAATGAATATGTTTCTTTTAATGATGTTAAAAGCATAGGAGCAGCATTAAAAGATTTTGAATTTTCCTTATATAACCGAATAAATCTTGATGAGAAAAAAAAGATTTCTTCGAATCTTATAGACGTGATTTTTTCCTATTATTTTGATAATATTTTGGATCATATTGAGGAATCAAGCTTGTATAATCATGTTTTGTATAAAAAATTGAAACTTCTTGGATATTTTCATAGTCAAAAAGTAATTGAAGAAAAAATCCTCAAAAATCCATTTTTTATTGAAAAAAATATATTTAACAACAATGATGCCAATATTAAAACTAGTTTAATTGATAAATTAGTGAGAGAATTTCAGTTAAATGAATTATGGCTTTTACTTAGTCACCCACATTATAGAAATTTAGAGATTGTCAAGGACAATATGGGAAAAAATTATAATCCTTATAATACAGCATTGAAGTTATTTGAAAAGTTTGCTCCTAAACTCGGGCCTGGTTTGAATATAGGAGGGAGCTGTACGAATGATAATTGTGATTTGAACGGAAATACTTTATGGATAAATTTAGGTTTTAAGGGTAAAGTAAAAGGTGAACAAAGCGGATTCAATATTGGTGATGAAGGTATATTTAATTGTTCTATGTGTAATGAAGTTATCAATGCGAAAAAGTTTGTAATTGTTAATTCTAAGTACGAAGTTAAAATTGTGAACTATCGTAATAATCTTATTAGACAAATTTTTGAAAGTGGTTTTAAGAAAGTATATCCAATTGTTGTACTAGATATGGCCAGCTTTATAGAGATAAAGGCTGAAAAAGATGAATTTTAAAGAATATATTATTTTTAGTAGTATGAAACAGATTGAAAAAACAATAAAATTTGTAGTTTTCCTTTTATGTACAAGTTGCTTAAATAGTTCTGGGCAGAAGGCTATGCTTAAGTTTAGAGATTGGAATCAAGAATATACGGAAAAATCTACAGATAAAATTTTAGATTCTGAAGAAGTACCAAAAAGACTAAGTCATGATGAATGTCGAAACCTGAAAATAGATTGTATTAAAAACGAAAGTGTGCAAATTTTTATTAAAAATCTTCAAGATAAAACTATGGTACTTGATTGTAATTTAAACGATAAAGTAAATTCTATTAAATATAGAATTCAAGATATGACAGGTTTAAATACAGAGGATTTTTATATAACTTATTCAAATAAGATTTTAGATTTCAATAAGCAATTACTTCATTACGGGATTCTATCAAAAGATTGTTTAAATATTTCCTGTAGAATACGAGGTGGTACGAAACCTGGTTTAAGTATTCTTATCGAATGCAAGAAATGTCGTCATCAACTATGGAAAAATATTAATGAAAAAAATTATACTTTAGGGGAAGATCTGCATCGTTGTTTTAAATGCAATAGGATTGCAGAGGTTAAAGCTTTAGGTTTTGTAAACTGTGCATATACCTTGAAGGGTCTAGGAAAAACAAATGGGAAAGCTTATATACATAATGAAGTAAAAAATAAGCCTGAAAAACTTGATTTAAATATTGATAAGTGGATTGGTTTAAGTGTTGTTATACATAGCATAACTAATGATTTAGAAAAATTTAAGAAATTTATAGATAGTAATAAAAACGAGAACGATAAAAATATAGGAAATACTTACAATATTTTTGTTAAAGACTCATTTAATGATAATTCCGATAATTCTAATAATTCTATTAACGATTCATTTAATGATAATAGAAAATATAATTACAAAACCGAAAGAAAAGATAATTCATGGAAGTTTAGTCTTTCATTATGGCCATTTTAATAAACATAAATTTTAATAATATGAAACAGATTAAAAAAATAATAAAGCTGGGAACCTTAATTTTAATTATAAGTTGTTCAAATAATTCTGGACAGAAAGCAATGCTTAAATTTGGAGATGTGAGTAAAGGATATACAGATAAAAAATTTAAAAGTACAGCCCCAGATTATAGAATAGTATGCGAAGGATTAAATCTTGAAGCCGAATGTCAAGATTGTAAAAAAAAGGTATGGGCAAAAATAGACATAGACGATAGATACAAAGGTAAAAAAGTTTATGACTATAAGAAGGGATATATAGTGGAAAATGGATTTAATATTGGATTATTAGTGGGGGATTGCTATTGTAGTAATTGCAGTACACAAATTGAACCAGAAAATGTACAAAGATTAGGCTTCCATAAGTGTAAATATTTTATATATGGGAGAAAACTTAAAGAATCCAAAAAAACTAAAATTGATGGTGTAACTTTGACAGAGGATGGATTTAGACATTTTGATATTGGTAAACTAATCTGGTGGGGGTCTATTGAAGTTGCTGTTTGGAAGTAAATTGTGGGATCAATAGTATATAAATTAAACTTTTATCCAAGTGACACAGAAATCTTTTCTGTGTCAAAAATGATAGTAAATATTTGAGTATTTGTAAATTTATATCAGGATTAAAATAAAATTTTGTTTATCAAAAAAGCTTTATATAAGCCAAAAAACAGCAATTTTCACACAAACAACAGGAAACAAGGAGTTCATCAGTCATTCCATTCGCTAAAGCTTCATTCCATTCCTTCTTCACGTTCATTCTCTTTTTTCCCTTTAAATCCCAATAAGGCCTTGCTACGCAAAAATAATAAAAAAGGGAAAAAACCATTCGCAGAGTTAATGCTCACCTGCGATCGCACCTTCAATTTTTATAAGGCAAAGCTTATAAAAATTACGGAAAAAACGCTTGTAAACAAGCTTCCATTTTTCCTGAAGGTGCTCAATTCGCTTTAGGTTCGCTATGCTCCCAAAAATGAAATTTATTAAAGATGCAGGAAAATTAATGATTTTTTTTCTTTCAATTGGGAACTCGTTTGATTCCGGCCGAATAAACAGTTCTTTTCTATTAAGAGTAAAACTCGGCCGGGATTTTTCAAAGAACCTTTCGTCTTCGCTTCCGCACAAATTAGAATGCAGGCTTTCAATGTATTACTGAATTGTTTGGATCCTCAATTGATATGAGAAAGGATTTGAGTTATTCGAATAATAAGTATTTCGTTTTTTCTCATATAAATCGAGGCTAAGAATTTTCAAAATAAACAGATTATAAAATCGATTGAATTTTCTTTTTAGCAATAAAAGCATCAATAACTGAAAATATAAGATCTCGATCTTTTTTGTCGAACTTACTAACTTCCAGAATACGATTATAAGTTTCCTTTTCTAGTTCAGTATCTATTTTGCCTAACAAATAATCGAGTGAAGTATCTAGCAATTCAGAAATTTTTAAGGCTACATCTATAGAAGGTCTCATTTCTTCTCGTTCATATCTTCCAACTACTGGTGCTTTAGTTTTTAAATACTCAGCAATATCTTCTTGAGATAATTTTTTCTTTTTTCTTACTTCTAATAATCGTTTCCCAAAACTCATAAATGCTAATTATAACTAATAAAACAATAATATTATAAAATTAGAGAATGTAAAAGTGTTATCAAAATCGAAAAAAATTTGACAATTAGAATTAATAGATTATATTTGAAATGTAAAAGTTCTATAAAAATATTTTTAAATTTTTTTCAATGAAAACAGACAAAGAAATAAGATATCTAACCATTCAAAAGAGGAGAAGAAAGTGTAGCTGGTTAGTAGGAGGAAAAATAGTTCCAGAGATAAGAATATCAGGAATATGGTTAGCAAGAAAAGGTTTTTTTCCGCACCAAAAGATAAAAGTATCTATTGGGAACTGTTTTTTAGGCATAGAAACAATACCATCATCATGAAAGAAAAATTAAGTCCAAAAAAGAAAATATTAGAAGTTAGCTCAACAAGTGAGATGAAAAATCCTATACCAGAACTAAGATTGAAAGGTGAATGGTTGCAAAGCAATGGATTCTACGAAAAAATGCAAGTAGAGATTATTTATGGCTTTGAGTATATAGTTATTTATCCATACAAAAAATAATCATTAT
Source organism: bacterium (assembly GCA_024222485.1). Lineage (GTDB taxonomy): Bacteria > RUG730 > RUG730 > RUG730 > JAAEPJ01 > JAAEPJ01. The sequence goes on from JAAEPJ010000087.1 coordinate 4,649, forward strand.
TATGACAATCCAAGAAGTAAAACAAAATCTAAGTATTAATATAGTTTTAAATCATTATGGATTAAAAATGAATAGAAACAAAATGCTGAGCTGTCCGTTCCATGAAGACAAAACCCCAAGCATGCAAATATATGAAGAAACAGACACAGCATATTGTTTTTCATCAAATTGTAAACTGCATGGTAAATCTATAGATCAAATAGATTTTATATTATATAAAGAAGGAGTAGATAAAAAAGAAGCAATAGAAAAAGCAAAGCAATTAGCTGGAATAATAGAAATACCAAAAGCAGAAAATAGCTTAGAAAAAGTTTTCCAAATATTAAGAAAAAATTTAATTAGAAGCGCTAAAGCCCAAAACTATTTAAAAGAAAGAAAAATAAGTGATATAAATGAGATAGGTTATAATTATAGAACGATAAAAGAATTAAGAGATTGCATAGTCTTTCCTTTGAAGGATATTGAAAATAAGATAGTAAGTTTTTATGGAAGAAATATAAATAATAACAAAAATGGACGCCATTATTATACATCAAATAGAAATGGATTATATCCTAATTATCCATATAAAGATATAGAAACTTTAATCTTAACAGAAAGCATAATAGATGCAATCTCAATAAAACAAAATACAAATTATGAAGTACTTGCATTATATGGAACAAATAGCCTAACAAAAGAACACATAAAAGCAATATTGTCATTAAAAAATTTAAAAGAGATAATATTTTTTTTAGATGGAGATGAAAGTGGTAAGTCAGCAATAGAAAAATATAGTAAAAGTTTAAATCAATTATTACCAGAAGTTACAATAAGCAAAGTATTAACTCCAGAAAATGAAGATGCTAATAGCCTAATAGACAGTCATGAAAAAGAAATATTAAATCATTTAATACAAAAAAGAAAAAAGATTTTTGGAAAATTAGAATTAAAGACAAGATTACACAAGTGTAATAAATTAGACACTAAAAATCCAAATTATCTAAAATATAATAATAAATCAGTTCAAATAACGATCCTAGGAGGTGTAAATTTATATCCTATAGATAAATTAAAAGTAACATTAAAAATAGAAAAGCTAGACAGTCATAATCCTTTGCATAAAATAAGACATTCAATAGATCTTTATAATGATGATCAAACGGAAAAATTAATAAATAAAACAAGTGAAAGATTAGAAATAAGTACAAAAGAATTACAAATTATAATAACAGAGTTAATAGAAGTTCTGGAAAATTATAGAGAAGACACGATAGAAAGTCAAAAACCAAAAGTTGTTAAGCGACACTTAAATAATAAAAGAAGAGAAATGGCTATAAACTGGCTAAAAGCCCCAAATTTATTAGAAAAGACAAATGACTTAATAGGTCAAAGTGGAGTAGTAGGAGAAGAAACAAATAGATTATTAATGTATCTGATCTTCACTTCAAGACTAAG
>JAAEPJ010000088.1 GCA_024222485.1 bacterium
CTAGCTCACATGGTAGAGCGCTCGCTTAGCATGCGAGAGGTACCGGGATCGATGCCCGGATGCCCAAACAAGAAAGGGAAATATCTTTACTCTAAAACTGCTTAATTCGAATGATAGATATATTGACATGGATTGCTGAGTTTGCAAAATAAATTTAGCTTGGTGCTTTAACATAAATCTAATAATCATCAAGATTTCCCCAACAACATGAAAGCTTTTCTTCCAGTCGAGAATATACTGTGCAAATTTCAAAGCTCTTATTTTTATAGTTAAATTAGAATGGAAGATATCTTACTAAAGAGATAGCTCTATTAGATATCAGGGGGACTAGCTCACATGGTAGAGCGCTCGCTTCGCATGCGAGAGGTACTGGGATCGATGCCCGGGTCCTCCAGTTCATTTGAACTTGATGGTAATTTTTTCAACAAATCTCGATATTGACTATAGTTTTTGTCAAAGAGAAGTATATTACTACTTCAGTTGGATCAGATTTTAAGAAATATTCAAAACACTGATTCAATTTCTGATTTTCTAATGCACTAACTAATCATTCGCTCAGCTGTGGAAGTCTGAACCCAAGAATAAACTAATTATTTTTTCAAAAG
>JAAEPJ010000089.1 GCA_024222485.1 bacterium
AGTTCCCAATGAAACTTAGTGAAAACTTAGCCCCGCAATAAGAGTTCACCTAAATTTCTTATATAGTGCGCATTTCCCATGGAATAAAACGATTCTGTTTGCTCTAAAACGTTGTAAACATACGTATTACAACAGTTCTGTCCATGGGAACAGCCTCGAACTTATTACTTCAACGGTTTCTTATAGTTCCTAATGAAACTTAGTGAAAACTAAGCCCCGCAATAAGAGATCACCTCCATTTCTTATAAAGTACGCATTTCCCATGGAATAAAACGATTCTGTTTGCTCTAAAACGTTGTAAACATACGTATTACAACAGTTCTGTCAATGGGAACAACCTAGAACTTATTACTTCAACGGTCTCTTATAGTTCCCCATGAAACTTAGTGAAAACTTAGCCCCGCAATAAGAATACAACTCAATTTCTTAAGTAATACGCATTTCCCATGGAATAAAACGATTCTGTTTGCTCTAAAACGTTGTAAACAAACGTGTTACAACGATTCTGTCGATGGGAACAGCGTAGAACTTATTATTTCAACGGTTTCTTATAGTTCCCGATTAAACTTAGTGAAAACTTAGCCCCGTTATAAGAGTTCACCTCAATTTCTTATAAACTACGAAATTCCCGTGGAATAAAACGATTCTGTTTGCTCTAAAACGTTGTAAACAAACGTAATACAACAGTTCTGTCGATGGGAACAGCGTAGAACTTATTACTTCAACGGTTTCTTATAGTTCCCCATGAAATTTTGTGAAAAGATAGGGCCGTAACCAGGGTTTACACTCATTCCCTTCACGACGCGCTTTCGATCTGATATACTGCGGTTGGGTCGGATGTTTGGCGGGGTAGCAAATGG
>JAAEPJ010000090.1 GCA_024222485.1 bacterium
GTTACTGATCCTGTCTATCGGTATTTCAATGGGGTCGAAGCATAGATAAATGACAATTCTCTCCAGTTTTGTGAGAGCTCACAGATGGTTGTTTCAGATAATGTTGGACCCCTCTGAAATACGGACAAATACAGCTAAATACACCAAAAAAACGGTAAAAAATTGTAAAAAAATGGTTACTTTTTGTGACTCTATGCGGATGTATGGAGCTCAATACTTGGAGTGGAGGCCCCAAAAAATCTTTCAAGTTGGCTAACTCGGCCGAATGGGGGTCTAGGCGGCTGATATTTTGCATGTGATGTTGTTATGACTGACAGCCAATATGGCAAATCTGTCAAGTTGGGACTCTGTATGCACTGCAATGTCCTACACTGAAACCCAGCCTGACCGGGAAACAAAATGACTTAACCGTTTCCCATGACTGTTTGCCACTCGACTAATTATTTTCATAATAATAACTAGTTGTCCGACAGCGTATTTGTAAGGAATGGTCAGAACAGCCCCAAAGTGGCCCATAATCGCCAAAATGGCCCAGAATGGCCAAAGACGGTCAAAATCTGAAAAAAATTGAAAATCATCCGAAATCGTCCAAAACAGTCCCAAAATGTTCCTATATGTTCCCCCGATACAAATATGTGTAAAAATAACTTTTAAAGCCCTTTGAAGGGCCATTTAGGGCCCTGTTAGTGACCGATGAGGATAGTATATAGTTGTCCCCTACAGCATTTGACCTAATGCTTTTTACAGAGTCCCCTACAGTGTTTGCCCTACTCTACTCTAACTTGACGGTGTATAGGGTGTATAGGGTGTATAGGCTGGTAATTAATGTTAACATTAAATGTTAACATTTAACGAATGTTAAGAGGGGCAGTGGTCATCACAAAGAGCGGCAGTGGTCATCACGAAGAGGGGCAGTGGTCATCACAAAGAGGGGCAGTGGTCATCACGAATGTTGGCCTTTATATACAGTTGGATCGTCACCAATATTCTGGATTATTGTTGACAGAAAATTGATATTAGTGACCGGAAGACTAGTAAATTGGTGCCCAGTAGTCAAAATTAGTCAACAGCAGTGGAAAGTAGTCAGTAGTCATAGTCAACCACCTCCTTTCCACCCTCGGATCCCACCCGGGCCCCGGCCGACGGCCCATTTAAAGGCTTGTAGAAAGCGGTGTAGAAGTGAGGCTATAAATGTAGAAAATTGATATTAGTGACCAGAAGACAGTAGTACATTAGTGACCAGTATTCAAAAGTAGTCAACTTCAGTGGAAAGTAGTCAGTAGTCGTAGTCAACCTCCTCCTTTCCACCCTCGGATCACACCCGGGCCCCGGCCGACAGCCCATTTAATGGCTTGTAGAAAGCGGTGTAGAAGTGAGGCTATAAATGTAGAAAATTGATATTA
>JAAEPJ010000091.1 GCA_024222485.1 bacterium
GCACCATCTACTCCTGATGCTCCTGCTGCACCATTTGAACCTTGAGAACCATCTTCTCCACTCGTTCCATTGGCACCATCTGCTCCTGATTGACCTGCATCACCATTTGATCCTGTTGAACCATCTTCTCCTGATGTTCCATTAGTACCATCTGCTCCTGATTGTCCGCCATCACCATTTGTACCTTGAGAACCATCTTCTCCTGATGTTCCGTTTGTTCCATCTGCTCCTGATTGTCCACCTGCTCCGTTTGAGCCTTGAGAACCATCTTCACCGCTTGTACCATTAGTACCATCTGCTCCTGATTGACCTGCATCACCATTTGATCCTGTTGAACCATCTTCTCCAGAAGTACCATTTGTTCCGTCTGCACCACTTTGTCCGCCATCACCATTTGTACCTTGAGAACCATCTTCACCACTTGTACCATTAGTACCATCTGCTCCTGATTGTCCACCTGCTCCGTTTGAGCCTTGAGAACCATCTTCACCACTTGTTCCGTTTGTTCCGTCTGCACCTGATTGTCCGCCTGCTCCATTTGAGCCTTGAGAACCATCTTCACCGCTTGTTCCATTTGTTCCATCAGCACCTGATTGACCTGCGTCTCCATTTGTACCTGTTGAGCCGTCTTCACCACTTGTCCCATTAGTACCATCTGCTCCTGATTGACCTGCATCTCCATTTGTACCTTGAGAACCATCTTCTCCAGAAGTACCATTTGTTCCATCTGAACCACTTGCTCCTGCTGCTCCGTTTGAACCTGTTGAACCATTTTCACCTGAAGTTCC
>JAAEPJ010000092.1 GCA_024222485.1 bacterium
GTGCTTCTAGCACAATATTAAATTTGTCTTGAGAGGAGTAATTATTTTTCATTTTTTTAAAAGGACCTCCATTAATTTAAGTGATTTTATTATATTAATATTCTCACTTTTTATAAATTTCTTAATGGGGGACAGTATAAAGCCGCTTCGCAGCTTTGCTGTTTATTATTAACGCACACAGCGAAGCTATTCTTAAAAGTAAAAAAGTCTGAATATTTTTACGGTTAATTTTAATATTTGATATTTACTTTCTATTTTCATTGCTATAATGCTAAATATTGTAATTAAACAAATAATAAGTGCGAATCTTAAAAATATGTGTTAAACTATACATTAATTATGATTCGCTTGAGAATTCTAAATGAGTAAAAAAATATCAGGAATTTGAGTAATCTTGAGTATGGAGAAATTGCTGACAGGATAAGCTGATTAGCAATTTTTGATTCCCTTTTATTTAGATGTTTCGAATCTATAAGCGAAAAGAAAAAGGCATAGAGTTCGTAGTTCTATAAATAAGTAAGTAAAATGACATTCTTTGAGAATGCCTAAGAACCTGAGGAGGCGTATTAACTATGAAAAAAATTAAATTTTTAGATTTTGAATTGACTTTAGTAGAGAGTGATTTAAGTGAAGGAGCTACTGCTCCTAGTTTTGAGGTTGTATCGCAAGATTTAACAGCAAAAACTTTAAGTGATTTTGAGGGTAAAACGAAGATTATTACAACTTTCCCTTCTATTGATACTGTTGTATGTGCTGAGCAAATCAAAAAATTTAATAAAGAGGCTGTAGAATTGGCTTCTAAGTATGAAGATATTGAAATATTGGGCATTAGTAAAGATTTGCCTTTTGCACAAGATAGATTCATTAAAGACAATAATATAACAAATATGACTCTTCTATCTGATTATCAAAAATCTTCATTTGGAACTAATTATGGTTTATTAATCCAAGAAAACTTGTTGTTGGCAAGAGCTATTCTAATTGTTGATAAAAATAATGTTGTAAAATATCTCCAAATAGTTCCTGTTTTGGAAACTGAGCCAGATTATGACGCTGCATTTGAAGCTCTTGGTAAACTTCTTACAAATGAAGAAGGTGTAACCATCTCAAAAAGTAAATCTAGCTGCGGTTCTTGTGGTATTTAAAAATAATAATAAAAAAAAGCTAGTCTCAATAATTTGAGATATGATTGGCTTTTTAACTTACAAATATTTAGCGGAAGTGGGGGTGAAATATTTATTCCCCACTGCTAAATAATTGGTGTTGTACGGCGTTGAGATATCAGTTACTTCTTTCCATGATTTAATCTTCCTATTTTTTAGCGTTATAATTATCAAACAGTATTTTTTTTCGATAAACTCAAGCTCAGATGTTAGAAAAATTCTTTTATTTTTTTAGAGAATAAGTTATGATTTTAGGCATGGGGAAATATAAAATTAAAAAAATTATTCTAGATTCTGCTAAGTTAAATAAAATTATCGAGCGTATGGCTGGAGAAATTATTGAGAGGAATGAAGATATCGAAAATATTGCTTTGGTGGGGTTGCAAACAAGAGGTGTTTTCCTCGCAAAAAGAATATCACATATTATTAATAAAATAGAAAATATCCAGGTTCCGGTAGGGATTCTGGATATTTCTTTATATAGAGACGATTTTGCTACGAATACGGAGATGCTTCTTAAGCAAACAGACTTTCCTTTTTCTGTAGATGATAAGAAAATTATTATTATTGATGATGTCCTTTATACAGGTAGAAGTGTGCGTGCAGCGATTGAGTGTATTATGGATTTTGGGAGACCAAAACTCATAAGATTAGCTGTTTTGATTGATCGAGGTCATCGTGAATTGCCTATTAGGGCTGATTTTGTCGGTAGAAAATTTGTAACAATTCCAGATAAAGAAAGAATTTCGGTGAAGTTAGCTGAAGTGGATGAACTGGATCAGGTTTTATTATTAGATAAGGAGATTAACTGTTCCAGTAATCTCGTTTTTTAATTTTGTTATCAGAAATAAATAAAAGAGAAGAAAATGTTAAAAACAAAAGATTTATTAGGTTTGGAAAACTTAACTAAAAAAGAGATAGAGCTTATCCTTGATACGGCTATTAATTTTAAGGGTGTCTTTACTCGTTCTGTTAAAAAAGTTCCTGCACTGAGGGGGAAAACAGTTGTAAATCTTTTTTATGAACCAAGTACAAGAACTTCAAAATCTTTTGAAGTTGCCGCACAGAGACTTAGTGCAGATGTTATTGATATCACAACAAGCATGAGCAGTGTCGTTAAAGGCGAATCACTTATTGATATAGGAAAGACTTTGGAGGCTATGAAAGCGGATTTTGTAGTTATTAGACATGCAATGGCTGGGACACCGAAGATTTTGGCTGAGAATATTTCTGCTGCAGTGATAAATGCAGGTGATGGCTTTCATGAACATCCAACACAAGGGTTGTTAGATTTATATACCATACGAGAGAATTTGGATGAAATTAAAGGCCTTAAGGTGGTTATTGTCGGTGACATCGGGCATAGTCGAGTGGCAAAGTCTAATATTTTAGCTCTTAATAAATTTGGTGCCAAAGTGACCGTTGTTGGACCTCCGACTTTGATTCCAGATTCTATTAAAGAAATGGGAGTGGACATTGAATATAACTTAAAGAAAGCACTCGAAAATGCTGATGTTGTTAATATTTTAAGGATTCAATTAGAACGCCAGAATAAGAATTTATTTCCTTCTCTTAGAGAATACACGGCCCTTTATAAGGTTACTCCAGAAATTTTAAAGTATGCTAAAAAATCAGTTTTGATTATGCATCCGGGGCCAATGAATCGTGGTATTGAGATCTCGTCTGAGGTTGTAAATTTAAAAAATGCGGTTATAAATGAACAAGTCACTAATGGCATAGCAATTAGGATGGCGATTCTTTATTTGTTAGCCAAAGCAAATAAATGATTAATATTTTTTTTGATATATGATACGGCTAAACTAGAAGAGCAGGTTTTAGATATTTTTAATGTATAATTAAATTATGAGTTTATTTAATAGATAATGGAGAAAAAGATGCAAAAAATTTTGATTAAAAATGGACACTTGGTTGATCCGGCTCAGCAGATTGATGGCCTTTATGATATTTTGTTGGAAGGGGATAAAGTTGTTCAGTGTTCAAATAATATTAATGATAATAATGCTAAAATTATTGATGCTCAAGGTAAATATGTTTTTCCCGGACTTATTGATATTCATGTTCACCTGCGTGAGCCTGGTGGTGAAAGCAAAGAAACTATTTACACAGGGACAAGGGCTGCCGTTAAAGGTGGGTTTACGACAATTTGTTGTATGCCGAATACTCGGCCTAGCCTTGATAATGTGCCGAGTGTAGAATATATTAATTTAAAATCAGAGAAAGATGCTGTTTGTAATGTTTATCCTGTTGGCTGTGTCACTAAAGGGTTAGACGGTACAGAGCTTGCTGAGATTGGCTCACTTGTTCAAGCAGGTGTTATTGCTATTAGTGATGATGGTTGTCCTGTCTCCAATGCTTTTATTATGCGTCGGGCTCTTGAATATTGTAAAATTTTTGATATCCCTGTGATTTCTCACTGTGAGGATAGGGATCTTGCACAGTTTGGAGTGATGAATGAGGGGGCAGTTTCTACTAAGTTAGGGCTTAGGGGGATTCCCAATGCAGCAGAAGAGGTTATGGTTGCTCGAGATATTATTTTAGCAGAACAAACCAGTGGATATGTACATATAGCACATGTTAGTACTAAAGGTTCTGTTGCCTTGATTCGTGATGCGAAAAAACGAGGAGTAAAAATTACCGCAGAGACGGCACCACATTATTTTACATTAACAGACTTCGCTGTCGAGGGATATAATACTTATGCGAAAATGAACCCTCCCTTAAGAACAGCTGAAGATGTTGCTGGAATTAAAGAAGGGCTAAAAGATGGGACTCTTGATTGTATTGCAAGTGATCATGCTCCACATACAAAAGAAGAGAAAAATAAAGAATTTGATTTTGCACCATTTGGCATTATTGGTTTGGAAACTGAGTTAGCACTGGCTTATCAAGAGCTAGTTTTAAAAGAAAAATTATCGCTAAGTTCGGTTATTGAAAAGTTGACTAAAAATCCAGCAGAGGTTATGCGTTTGAAAACTAAAGGTAGTTTAAAAATTGGATTTGATGCAGATCTTATTATTTTTGATGGTAATGAGAAATTTAAGGCGAATAACTTTATTTCTAAAAGTAGCAACTCTCCTTTTTTAGGATGGGAATTGCAAGGTGTTATAAACCAGACGATTGTTGCTGGTAAGGTCGTTTATAAATCATAGAGAGTTTTGTAGTTTTTATGATTTAAGGGAGTCCTTATGAAAAAAATTATTTTTATTTTTATTTTTTTCTCTTTTACGATCTCTTTTCTTTTTTCTACTTTAATGCTTTATCCAAAAGAAGTTATTTTTGATCATGATGATCGGGAACGTACGAAGAGTGTGAAAATTATACATCGAGGGAGTGAAAAGGCTACTTATCGTGTTTCATTGTTGCAATATAAACAAATGTCTGATGGTTCTTTACAAAAGGTTGAAATACCTGCTGAGTATGAGCAGTTTGCTAATTCTGTTGTTAGGTTTTCTCCTCGTACGATTACTTTGTATCCTAAAGTAGATGGTTTTGAAGATCCTGAAAGACCTTCTTCACAAACGATTAGGATCAGAAAATATTTTAGAAGCTCAACCTTGGATGGAGAGTATCGGTCACATTTATTTGTAACATCTTTGCCTGAGGTTGAAAAAATGGATGCCGAAGAAAAGAAAAAATCTCAAGGAGTCAGCATTCAGATTAAAACTTTAATAGGAATTTCTGTGCCACTGATTGTTCGTAAAGGTGAGCTTGAGTCTCAACTGAAGATCAGCAATATTAAAGTTGAGAAAACGAAGAATGGACCTATTATGAAATTGACGGTCAAAAGAACAGGCAATAGGTCCGTTAGAGCAGATGTAGTTGTTTCAACCATGGATGGGAGAGAAATTGGGATGATTAAAACATGTGCATTTTATTTATCAACGGAAAAAAGGCATCTATCTCTACCTCTTCGGGTTAATATAAAAACAGATAAAGCACTTTCTTATCGTGAAATACAAGGTAAAAAACTTGATATAAAAATCAAGCAAACAAATAAAGATTCAAATATCCTCTGGGCCCATGAAACATATACAATCCCCTCTGTATAAAATAATCATAACTTTTATTTTTATATTTATGATGCATACATTTTCCTCAGGCATTGTTTATTTGGATAGTGATGAAGACCTGTGGATTTTAGAAGTACGAACAGAAAGAAATATTATTTTAGATGGGATTGATGTTTATCGTACAGAGTCCTCTTTGCTTTTGCCCATTGTGTCTGTGTTACAATCCATGGGCTTTTATGTCAAAGAGGAGTTTTCCGTTAATGCCGGATTCGTTACAGGTTGGGTATATTCTCCAAAAAATACTTTTAAGATAAGTCTCTATAAAAAAGTGGCTATCATTGGTAAAAAAGTTTTTAAGTTTACTGATGAAGAAGTTCAGATGAAAGAATATGTGATTTATATAGAAAAAGAATTTTTTGAAAAACTTTTTCCTTCTTTGCAGGTTGAGAGTGATTTTAATAATCTAATAATGTTTATTAAATCAGAAACCCCTTTACCAATAGAGATTCAGTATGAAAGAGAAAGAGTCAGGGCTCGAATTGTGAGGTACCGTAGATCTAAAGAAAAAAAAGAAATAGCTAATCTTAATGTGAGTAGTAATTTATTTTCTTTTCCAAGTTTTAATCTTTATACAAGCTATGCTTATCGTGACTCTTTAAAAGGGGATAAAAAAGCTTACTATACTTCTGAAGGATATAGCCTATCCTCAGATTTTATTTTTGCAGGCTTTGACAGCAACCTTACGATGTATACCTCATCTTTTGGTCAACTAGATTTTGCACACTTGATGATGCGGCAGTATAGTCCTGATAAAAATTTACTTGGGTTTGCTAGTGAGTTAACGATGGGGGATGTCAGCATGCAGTCTGAGCCTTTAATTTCTAAGGCGGCCTATGGCTCAGGTTTTAGTATTTCATCGTTTGACCGGAATGCTCAAAATAAAAACAATAATATCCAGATTACAGGTGAGCTTCAGCATGAATGGGAGGTTGAACTTATTAGGAATGGAGTGTTAATTGATTTTTTTGTGAAACCAGTAGATGGACGGTATATCTTTAAAAATGTTGAAATATTTTCAGGTCTTAATGTGTTTTTATTAAGATTTTATGGTCCACATGGTCAGATAAAAGAAGAAGAAAAACAGATCTATATTGATAGAGGATTTAAAGCTAAAGGTGCAGTAGACTTTCGTTTAGCATTTATAAATAAGAGCCATTCTATTCTTAAAGATTCAAGTAGTATCCCTAATGATTTTCAATATATTTTTGATCTTGAAACGGGCATAACTTCACTTTTTACTCTAACAGGAGGTTTTGTTTATAATAAACCTTTAACAAAAAGGAAAGAAGGGCGGTCTCAATATGCCAGAATTGGCGGAAAGACTTCTTTTGGAGGGATGCTTTTTAATTTTAATGCGGCTGTTAATAATAAGGATAGTGGGCATGGCAGTAGTACCTCAGTAGAATCGAGAATTTTAAGCGGTTGGCATGTTTTTGCAGAACACAAATGGTTTAATAACTTTGTCTCAGATTATAGTACTGTTTATGGTATGGAAGTCCGTAATGTTTCTAAAGTAGTTCTTGATAAGCCAATGATGATTTTCCCATTCAAGAAATTGCCTATCAACTTTTCCTTAGAAAAGACAGTAGCGCAGGATAATACATCATATATAGAAAGGGCTATTAGAGTTTCTCCTAATTTTTTTAGAAAATATAAAATAAGTATTACGGGGAATGATCGGGTTTCTTATAGCGATATTACGCAAAGAGATCTTCAGTTTTTATTTAGTACTCGTTATCGTACGCTTAATATTAAAAGTAATATGGCTTACTTATTTAGACCAACTGAAAAGATGCTTAGTCATTCTATCTCAGCGAATTTTGGGTTTTTAGAAAAACTTAATTTCTCAATAGGATGGAGTAAAAACTTTTTAGATAAAGGTCAGACATTGGATTCATACAGTACAGGGATTAGTAGTAAGTTACCTTATGGATCAGTAGGGGTAAGTACTAATTATGATTCTAATAAAAAATATGGAGTTTATCTCTCATATAGTTTAAACCTCGATTATGATTATCAAAATAATAAGTTAGGAGTTATGGATAAAAACTATAAGAACAAAGGCACAGTCGTTGTTAGAGTATTTTTAGATAATAATAATGATGGTATTTTTAATAATGATGATTTGTTGTTAGAAGATGTTAAATTTAAATCAGATCAAGTTAGAATAATCGAAAAGACAGATGAAAATGGAATTGCCATTTTACATGGGATTCCTACTTATCGAGTAGTTTCTCTTAAAGTGGACTTAAATAGTTTAGAAGATGTGTATTGGATTAGCAATAAGGAGGAAGAGTTCGTTTATCTTAAACCTGGTGCTAAAATACAAATGGATTTTCCTATTATTATGACTGGTGATATTGAGGGAATTTTATATTTAGAGGATAAAGTGTTACGAGGTTTTCCTTTACTATTGCTTGATAAGCATGGGAACTTTATAAAAAAAGTTTATTCTGAAATAGATGGGTTGTTTTTATTTGAACAAGTTCCTGTTGGGGAATATTTTCTTGCCCTTGACAAAACAAATTTTAGAGGGTATAGCTTTAGTAAGGAAAGAATCATAGATAAGGTGAGCGTAGAGGTTCCTGTTTCGGATCCTGTAGTTCTCCTAGATGATGTGATTTTAACAAGAATAGAAAAGGAGGTATAGCAAAAAATGATATATGCTTATTTTTAAAGGAGGTATAGATAAATGGAAAGGAAGATTAGCTCTCAAGTACTTTTATTTTGTTGTCTGTTGGCATGTGTTATTGGATTAACTGCTATTAGTTTAGCCGCATCCGCTAACCTTAATGTTAATGCTAGAATGGGACGACCAATATCTATTACTGAGACTACAGAAATGGATTTTGGAATTGTTTACATTAGTACCGAAGCTGGTACTGCAGTATTAACAAATGCTGGGGCTATTTCAGGAACAGGAGGCTATGTAAGTTCTGATGGGAACCAAGTTTCAGGTATTATGACTGCGATTGCAACCCCAAATGCAACGGTTAATATCAGTTTGCCATCAAGTATTACTTTAACGGGTGGTGATATTACAGGGTTAGCAATTATGACAGTAGATAATTTTGTTTCTAACCCTGGCACATCATATTCTTCTCTAGTGGGTAATCTTAGTTCGCAGACTATTGATGTCGGAGGAACATTAAATTTTTCTGCTAATCAGGAGCTGGGGACTTATTATGGGACAGCACAGATAACTGTTAACTACTAGAGGAAAGAGGATACGAAAATAAGCCATTCCTTCATTAATCTTAAAAAGATTATCGGAGCAATGGCTTTTTTTTGTAGTAATTAGTATTGGAAAAGCTATATACTGTACCCCATTAAGAAATTTATAAAAAGTGAGAATATTAATATAATAAAATCACTTAAATTAATGGAGGTCCTTTTAAAAAAATGAAAAATAATTACTCCTCTCAAGACAAATTTAATATTGTGCTAGAAGCAC
>JAAEPJ010000093.1 GCA_024222485.1 bacterium
AAGGTTTCCCCGTGGAGTTAAAAATCAAAATATTGACCTTAAATTAATATCGGATAATGGTTCACAACCTACATCCGTTAAGTTTATGAAAGAGACAGCATATTTAGGGATCAAACAAATTTTCACGACTTATAATAATCCAAAAGGTAATGTGGATACAGAGCGTGTAATTAGGACTTTAAAGGAGGATTTAGTTTATCCTAATGATTGGGATAATACCGTAGAATTTCAAAGAGCTTTAGTTCGTTGGATAAATGATTATAATTATGATTTTCCACATCAGAGCCTTAATTATTTAACACCTAATCAATATTATCATAAAGAACTTAAAGTTGCTTTATAAAACTCTCCCATTTTTTTCTTGACTAAAAGGGGTATATTACATTCGGATCAAAGCGAGTCAATCTTAAGCTCTTTATATTCTGTTCAGATGACGATTCTTTATGGAACGGTTTTAGTTATTTTGGTTCTGGGTCTGTTTTTATCGAAGACCAGAACATCTAAAAATATCATCAAACTACTTTTAAGTTTTCTTTTAATTAATTTAACGGTTTTTTATTTTCTGGGGATTCCGCTTGAGAGTAGCCGTTGGATAGTGCTTAGTGTGCTGGCAATCTTAATTTTAGTAGGACTTTTGTGGCGGAGAGATATTATTCTTTCTTTTGTTGTTGTTTTTTCTATTCCAGTCTCCTTATTTATTACGCTTATTTTTATGTATTTAGAAAAATTTACTTTAAATGTGATAAGCCTATCTGGGTTGGTTTTAGGGATAGGTCTTTTAGTGGATAACTCAATTGTCGTTTTAGAAAATTTTGATTTAATTAGACAAAAATTTAAAGCGAAAAGTTTTAAAGAACAGATAGAACTCGCAGCAAAGCAGATGGCTTCGCCCATGATTGGTGGAACTTTAACAACGATAGTTGTTTTTTTACCATTTTTTCTTTTGCAAAAACAAGCACAACTTATGTATGCGGGGATAGCATTCACGGTGATAACTTCTCTTTTAGCCTCATTATTTTCCGCACTTTTTTTACTTTCTTTCTTGACATCGAAGTTGGTTGGTTATGAAAATATCAAAGAAAAATATAAGAGTCGTATACAAGGTAGTATTAATAAGCCATTAAAAATAATATCTCGGATTACAGTAATTTTAAAGTCCTTTTATTTGATATTATCTTCATCAAAACTCATTACTTTTATTTTAATTGGTATTTTTTTTACGGTAATATCTTTTTTAGTTTTTAAGTTAACAAAAAGGGTAGATCTTACAGCTTTTATTGTGAGTGTTATAGGGATTTTACTTCTTGGGGCTTTTAAGTTTAAGGATTATCATACTTCTTTAGTCTGGGCAATAGATAAGCGTAAAATAATTGTTTCTTTGATTTTATTTTTATTTATTGCCGCTATTTTTGTATTCATTTTTAGGCTTCCTAAGGATTTTATGGCATCAAGAGAAGAGAATGAGTTTATCGTATTTGTAGAGTTGACATCAGGAATAAAGCTGGATATTTGTGATGAAATAGTAAAAGAAGTTGAGACAACGATCCAAGAGATTCCGGAGGTAAAAGATATGATAAAAAGTGTTTCTTCAAGAGTCGAGGGGTGGTCATCAAAAGTCTATGTTAGTTTGGTATCCTCAGCAAAAAGGGATTTATCTACTAAGCAAGTTATTGATAAATTAAGACCAAAGCTAGAGAATATCGGGCAAGAATATGATACTTTTATTCATTTTTCGGAGGCTAAAAAGGGCAAAGAAATTTTTGTTGAAATATATGGTGACAATTATAAAACACTTTCAGATTTGTCAATGCAGATTGCCTCTTTAATGGGGAAAGTAAGTGCTTTTTCTGATGAGAAAATCAGGTATAGACCTGGACAGTCTGAGATGAGCATCAAACTTGACCCAAAAAGAGTAAAAATACTGGGCACAGATAATAAAGCCATAGCAGATAGTTTGCATGCGCAGATAAGAGGGGTTAGGGCAACATCTTTTTATGATGAAGGGGAAGAGATTGAGACCATTTTGCGTTTAAAGCCTGATCAGAGGAAAACTTTAGAACAAGTAAAAGGTTTATCTTTCAAAAATTCTTGGGGGGGGGTATATTCCTGTTCAGCATGTTGCAAGTATGGAAATCAGTAAGGCTCCAAGTGAGATATTTCATAGGAATAAATCAAGAGTGATCTAGGTTAGTGCAAATATAGGATCACTTTCTTTAACAGAGGCAGCGACTGAATGTAAAAAGATATTTGAAGGAATAACCTTTCCATCTGAATATTATGCAGAAATAGGCGGTAATTATGAAGAGTTAGTTCAGTCAAACCGTAATTTTTGGCAGGCATTAATTGTTACGGTCATTTTAATATTCGGGGTGATGGCCGTTTTATTTGAATCATATAGTGAACCAATTATTATTATGATTACAGTTATTTTATCTATTATTGGAGCAGTTTTTAGTTTACTTTTGAGTCAAAGTGTCGTTACTTTGGGAGTATCAATTGGTATGTTAATGCTGAGTGGGATAGTTGTAAATAATGGAATAATGTTGATAGACAGAATAAATAGTTTGAAAAGAACTTCTTTTAATGAGAAGAAGTATAGTGTTATTATAGAGGCGTGTAAAGAGCGTAAGCGTCCAATCTTTATGACGACGGCAACAACAGTATTAGGTTTACTGCCAATGGCTTTGGATGCAAGTGAGTCAAGCACACTTTGGAGCCCTTTAGCAATAACCGTCATAGGTGGACTTATTACTTCTACAATTTTGACATTATTTGTTTTGCCATGTTTTTATGTTTTATTTGCGGATATTGTTAATTTTTTTAAAAAATTTAAAAAAGTCATCAGTATAAAAACTTTGACTTAAAGATGTTGCATAACCTTTGTCATATCTATACCATCCTAAAAAAAATCATTTAGATTTTTTAGTATGTATTTTTTAGAATAATTATTGAATTTCTGTAATGCTCCTCTACCCTGAAGTTAGGATTTATAACTTTGCTTTACTACCCCATTTTTGATTCATTTTTACCTCAATTCAAGGATAAAATTTCACCTTTTTTTAGAAAATTTTTAAATGGAATACAATATAAAATATAGATAGAAATGATAAAAACTTTTTTTTTAAATTTATTATAAGTATAATAAGGACTAAGTGTACTTAATTAAAATTTTAGAGAACTTTTAAAGGTAAATGAGGAAGATAATGAGATTAACAAAATCTACTGATGCTGCAATCAGGATTCTTATTTTTTTAACAAAAAATGAAGGAGTAACGATTACTAGGTCTATTTCTTCAGAGCTAGGCATCCCTTATCATAACTTAACGAAAATTATTCAAAAATTGGCAAAAAAACAGTTACTTCAAACAAAAAAAAGTAAATATGGGGGGATTCAACTTTTAAAACCTGCTAATAAAATAAACTTAAGAGAGGTTGTGGATCTCATCGATGGACCAACAATCCTTTCTGAATGTCAAGAAGAACCAACCGTTTGCGTAGAAAGCTCAAAGTGTAAGTTAAAAGTTAGTTTTAATGATTTACAAAGTAAAATTAATGATTTTTTAGAAAATATAAAAATAAAGGACATGTTATAATGGGATTTGAAGAAATTGCAAATAAAAAATATAAATATGGTTTTAAGACAAAAATAGAAACAGATGTTGTCCCAAAAGGTTTGAGTGAAGATGTTGTTCGAATGATCTCAGCGAAAAAAAAAGAACCAAAGTTTGTGTTAGATTACCGCTTGAAAGCTTTTAAACATTGGCTAACTCTTGAAGAACCAGAATGGGCTTTTGTAAATTACCCTAAAATAGATTTTCAAGATATTCATTATTATGCAGAGCCAACAGAGAAAAAAAAGTTAGAAAACATGGATGAGGTCAACCCTGAATTAAAAAAAACATTTGATAAATTAGGCATAAATTTGATGGAACAAAAAAAACTTGCTAATGTTGCTGTTGATGCTATTTTTGATTCTGTTTCTGTTGCAACAACTTATAAAGAAAATCTTTTAAAAGAAGGGATAATTTTCTGTCCACTTTCTAAGGCAATGGCTGACTACCCTGAAATTGTTGAAAAATATCTTGGATCTGTTGTTCCTTATACAGATAATTTTTATGCCACTTTGAATTCTGCTGTTTTTACGGAAGGATCCTTTGTCTACATACCAAAAGATACAGTTTGTCCTATGGATTTGTCGACTTACTTTAGAATAAATACGGAAAATACTGGTCAATTTGAAAGAACTTTAATTATTTGCGAAGACAATAGTACCGTTAGCTACCTTGAGGGCTGTACCGCTCCAAAGTTTGATACGAATCAATTACATGCCGCTATTGTTGAGTTAGTTGCTTTGGATAATGCTTCTATTAAATATTCTACTGTTCAAAACTGGTTTGCTGGAGATGAGGAAACAGGAAAAGGTGGTATTTATAATTTTGTAACAAAAAGGGGTAAATGCCTAGGTAAAAAGTCTAAAATTTCTTGGACACAGATTGAAACGGGATCTGCCATTACTTGGAAATATCCAAGTTGTTTGTTGATCGGAGATGATTCTGTTGGTGAGTTTTATTCTGTTGCACTTACAAATCATTTTCAACAAGCGGATACGGGAACAAAAATGGTTCATGTGGGTAAAAATACAAAAAGTACAATTGTTTCTAAGGGGATTTCAGCAGGGAAATCAATCAATGTTTACCGTGGACTTGTGCAGATTAATAAAACGGCAACCGGTGCAACAAATTTTACTCAATGTGATTCAATGTTAATAGGCAGTAAATGTTCGGCTAATACATTGCCTTATATTGATGTGAGAAATGCGGAGTCAAGTCTTGGACATGAGGCAGCGACAGTAAATATTTCTGCAGATCAAATTCATTACTTTCAACAAAGAGGTATTTCTGCAGAAAATGCTTTTAATGTAATTGTGAATGGTTTTTGTAATGATGTATTTAAAGTGTTGCCTACTGAATTTGCAGTGGAAGCTACAAATCTTTTAAGCTTAAAATTAGAAAATACTGTTGGATAAAAGAGAGGAAAAGAAAATGATTGAAATTAAAAATTTAGAAGCATCGATTGAAGATAAAGAGATTTTAAAAGGAATTGACCTTAACTTAAAACCAGGCGAAGTTCATGCCATTATGGGTCCTAATGGTTCGGGGAAGTCAACATTATCAAAAATAATTACGGGGCATCCAGACTTTATTGAATCTGCTAAAGGCGAAGTTCTTTTAAATAAAGAAAATATTTTGGAGATGGATCCTGATGAAAGAGCCTTAAAAGGCGTTTTTTTAGCCTTTCAATATCCTGTAGAAATTGCTGGTGTTAATAATGAAGAATTTTTGAGACTTGCCTATAATGCCAAAAGAAGGCATCATGGCTTGGAAGAAAGTGATCCACTAGATTTCTCGGAATTTATCCAAGATAAACTAGAGCTTTTAAAAATGAAAGATGATTTTTTAGAACGGTCGCTTAACCATGGCTTTTCAGGTGGAGAGAAAAAAAGAAACGAAATTTTACAGCTCTTAGTTTTAGATCCTCAGTTTGTCATTCTTGATGAACCAGACTCCGGCTTAGATATTGATTCTTTAAGAATTGTCGCAGAAGCGGTTAATCATTTTAAAAATGAAAATAAAACTATTTTATTAATTACCCATTATCAAAGATTGCTCAGTTATATTGAACCGGATGTTGTCCATGTTTTAATTAATGGGAAAATTGAAAGAGTTGGGGATAAAAGCTTAGTTCTAGAGCTTGAAGAAAAAGGGTATGATTGGATAGTAAAATGAAAAATTTAAAAATACTGAAAAACTTATTAACAGAGGACATTCCAATAAATGGAGACCCTCAATTTAATCAAATAAAAAGTCAGGCAAAAAAGGAATTTGAGAGGATTGGTTTTCCTAATCAAAGAAATGAATTTTGGAAGTATAATAATTTAACAAAAATTTTGGAAAAAAATTATTCTTTTTCAAGTCCCGTTCAATTCAGATCAGACTATGAGCTTTCTAAAACTCCCCATGATTTAAACTTGGGACTTAAAAGTTCTCCTTTTTCTTATTTAAATACTGTTCATTTTGAAAATGCTGGCAATTTAATAATCGATCAAAAAATAGATGAACATATCTCTCTTTCTTACACAGTTGAATCATTTTGTCATCCAAGAATAAATATTCATCTGAAAGAGAATGCCTCTGCCACCATTTTTTTGAAAACTGATGCCAAGAATAAAGGGTTTTCCAACCAAATGATTGATATCAAATTAGATAAAAATGCGGAATTACAGTTGGTTTTTTATAATGGGATCAATTCTCAAGATCAATTTTCTTCGCTTGTTGTTGATTTAGAGGAGAATGCAAAATTTCAAAGCGTCGTTTATACTCATAATAATGATTTTACTCGGCATGATACAGAAATTAATTTTAATGCTGAAAATGCCAAGGCTGCATTGAGTGGCGTCGTGCTTTTAAATCAGGAACAAAATTATTTTAATCATCTTAAAATTAATCATAATGTTGGCAACTGTGAATGTAAACAATTGTTTAAAACAATTTTAACAGATAGCGCTGTTTCAGAGTTTACAGGAATCGTTTTTATTGAGAAAAATGCTCATGGAATAAATTCTTCTCAGCTTAATCAAAATTTATTACTTTCTAATGGTGCGAGAGCCCTGTCACGACCTCAATTACTGATTGATACGGACGATGTTGAATGTTCCCACGGTGCGACTGTAGGCCAATTAAATAAAGATGAAATTTTTTATATTAAAAGTCGTGGTTTGACAGAAATGGAGGCGAAGCAACTTTTGACTTTTGGTTTTGCTGAGGATGTTTTAGACAATATTAGTTCTTTAAAAATAAGAAAGGAACTTAGCAATATTTTGAATAAGGAGATTTATTCTTATGTTAACAGTTGATGAAATTAGAAAGGATTTTCCCATTTTATCAAGAAAAATAAATGGTAAACAATATGCTTATTTAGATAATACAACCACAACTCATAAACCATTGTCCGTTATAAAAACAATGACAGACTTTTTAAAAAAAGAAAATTCTTCTGTCAATAGAGGTGTTTACTATCTGAGCCAAAAAGCAACGGCTAGATGTGAGGAGACAAGAGAAAAGGTTCAAAGGTTTATTAATGCGAAAAGAGAAGAAGAAGTTGTTTTTACAAAAGGGACAACAGAGGCGATCAATTTAGTTGCGACAAGTTTTGGCTCAACATTAAAAAAGGGTGATGAAGTTATCATTACAGAAATGGAGCATCATGCGAATATTGTGCCTTGGCAACAAGTTTGTTTAAGCCAAGGTGCTATTTTTAAAGTTATTCCTTTCAGCGATTCGGGTATGTTAGATCAGGAAGCTTTTGATCGGTTATTGAGTCATAAAACAAAAATAGTGGCCATTACTCATTGTTCGAATGTCTTAGGCACAATAAATTCTATAAAAAAAATGGTAGAAAAGGCTCATAAATATGGGGCAAAGGTTTTGATCGATGGTGCCCAAGCTATTCAACATTTGCCTATTGATGTCCAAGATTTAGACTGTGATTTTTACTGTTTCTCAGGACATAAACTTTATGGACCAACAGGTATTGGCATTCTTTACGGAAAATATGAGTTATTATCAATGATGCCTCCATATCAAACGGGTGGAGATATGATTGATATCGTTACTTTTGAAAAAACAACTTTTAAAGAAACTCCTTATAAATTTGAAGCAGGGACTTCAGCCATTGTGGAAATAATAGGACTAGGAGCAACCATTGACTATTTAGAAAATATTGGTTATGAAACAATCACATTGCTAGAGGTTCCACTACTTGAATATGCAATGTCAGAACTAAAACAGATAGAGGGAATTAGTATTTATGGCTCTGCGGCTAAAAGAGCGGGGATTATTTCTTTTAATATTGATGGAGTACATGCTCATGACGCTGGAACAATCTTTGACGATGAAGGCGTCGCACTTAGAGTTGGTCATCATTGTGCCCAACCCATTATGACTCATTTTGGGATACCTGCCACTATTCGAGCCTCTATTGGGTTTTATAATACAAAGGAAGAAATTGATAAATTTATTATTGGTGTAAAAAAAATAAAGGAATTTTTTAAATGAGCAGATTAAAAAAATTATATGAATCAACTATTTTGGATCACAATAAAAATCCCCGTAACTTTAGAGTGATTTCCCCTTGTTCAAACTCCTCTCATGGAAAAAATCCTCTTTGTGGGGATGATTATTTTGTTTTTTTGGATATTAAAGAGGGGATTATTGAAGACATATCTTTTCATGGTTCAGGCTGTGCAATTTCTATGTCAAGTGGATCTTTGATGACAACTCATTTAAAAGGAAAAACAGTTGATTATGCGTATCAAAATA
The DNA here is from genome assembly GCA_024222485.1 of bacterium. Lineage (GTDB taxonomy): Bacteria > RUG730 > RUG730 > RUG730 > JAAEPJ01 > JAAEPJ01. The sequence goes on from JAAEPJ010000093.1 coordinate 8,379, forward strand.
AAGATGTTTTTTTAAAGATGGTTTCTAAAGATATGACTTCTGAAGAAAAAAAGATTTTAGGTAAGTTAAGTGTTTTTGAAGGGGTAAAAGATTATCCTGTTAGAGTAAAATGTGCAGCTCTTGTCTGGCGTGCTTTAGAAGATGCCCTTGGAAAAAATAAGGGGGAAATTTCTACAGAGTAATTGTCTTAGAAAACCCTTTCGATTAAAAATGGTTCTTTTTAATCGTTTTTCATTAGAAATTTGAGGGTATTTGAACGGGGTGCTATCTGCGAGAAAGATGGGCTAGTCGGATGGGGGAAGATAATAAAAACATAAAGCCATTTACTGTATAAATTGCTATTTTAAAAATCAACGGAATAAAAGAAACCGAACAAGGAGTAAATAGATGAAAATTAGCTTTTCAAAATTAAGTTTTCCAAATACTGGGGTTGCCGTTATTGCTGTTACACAAGAGAATGTAAATTCAGAGACCTTGGCAAAATTTATTGCAAAGTCGCCTGCAAAATTTAAAGGAAAATTCGGACACATTGTCCCAGCTTCTCCTCCTCAGGAACATGATTTGGATCTGATATTGCTCGTGGGTCTTGGTAAAAAGACTGAGATTAGCACTGCTAGGATGCGTAAGGTCGGAGCTAATATGATGAAATGCTTGAATGCTAATAAAATTGCAGAAGCATCTATCATTTTGGATGAAGGGAAAAATGCTTCTCTTGGAAATTCCACTATAGCGGCTCATCTTGCTTATGGTGCTTCCTTAAGAGCGTATACATTTAATAAATATATTACAGATAAAAAGAAGAAAAAAAAGATTTCTATAAAAGAGTTGAATTTTCGTTTAGAGGAATCAGATATAGCTGCAAGCATATATCAAGGTTTGGACATTATTAAAGAAGGGGTTTTTTATGCCAGAGATTTAGTCTCAGAGCCTGCGAATATTCTATCTACAGAGAATTATGCAAACCGTTGTGAGGATTTGGCAGCTCTAGGATTAAAGGTTCAAGTCCTCGGTGAAAAAGAAATGCGTAAATTAGGCATGGGGAGTTTATTATCCGTAGGGCTTGGGAGTGCAATGGAATCAAAGTTGGTCGTATTAGAGTGGAATGGGGCTGAGGATAAGAAAGAAAAACCTTTGGCGTTTATTGGTAAAGGCGTGGTTTTTGATACAGGAGGAATTTCATTAAAGCCACCTCCAAATATGGGAGATATGAAAAGTGATATGGGGGGATCTGCAGCTGTTGTTGGATTGATGAAAGTTCTTGCGACGAGGAATGCCAAAGTTAATGTCGTTGGAGTGATTGGTCTTGTAGAAAATATGCCTTCAGGTACGGCTCAAAGACCTGGAGATATTGTTACTTCTATGTCTGGTCAAACGATTGAGGTTTTAAATACGGATGCAGAAGGTCGTTTAGTCTTAGCAGATGCTTTATGGTATACAAAAGAAAAATTTAATCCAAAATTGATGGTTAATCTTGCCACATTAACAGGCGCGATTGTTGTTTCATTAGCGGATATATATGCAGGCTTATTTTCTAATGATGATGCTCTCGCAAATAATTTGATAGAAGCAGGGTGTGATACAGGAGAGAAATTATGGAGGTTTCCATTAGTGGATGAATATGATAGGATGCTTGATTCTCCCGTTGCGGATATGCAAAATATTGGTAATGGCAGAGGTGCCGGAAGTATTACTGCCGCACAGTTTTTGAAGCGTTTTGTAGGCAATGCCAAGTGGGCTCATCTGGATATAGCTGGAGTAGCAATGATTAAAGGGGAGAATGATTTATCTCCAAAAGGTGCGACTGGTTTTGGCGTAAGATTATTAAATAGTTTTGTGAAATCTAATTTTGAGAAATAAGCTATAAATGTATGCAATGTCTAATATTTAGTTTTAATTAACCTAAACAGCAAGGCTGCAGCTTTGTAGCTTCGCAGCTTCGCTGGCTTGGGTTAAAGCAGAAAAATTGATAAGTTGAGGTGGTCCAAATAAAAAAATATTTAATTCTGACTTTAATCATTTCAGCTGTTTTTTTTCTAGCCATTCCTTTGCAAGCAGCAACCGTAATAACGACTAGTTATGATCAGGCAAAGCGTACTATTCATGATGAGGATGACGAAGTTATTAATACCCCTGACTATAAAGAGCATAAGTATACGCTTAAGCTAGAACAAAAATTATCAAAAATATCTTATTTTGTGACTAGCTCCCTCACCAATAAAAATTATCTTGATCTAGATGCTCAGGACTCTAAAACAAAATATTTAAGTACAAGGCTTCGCTACCAGCATGATAAACTAAACTCCTTCACATTCAAAACCCAGTATAAAACAAAACGCTTCCGAAACTTAGAAAAAGAGGAATATAATAATTCTAAGTTTTTGATCGCTTATAAACGAGATGTGAAAAAAGATTATCGCTTAAAAGCTGGTTTTTATTTTAATAGATACGAATATCTCAAAGGGACGAGTAAAGATATAGTTAAAACAGCCGCTAAGGTAGAAGCTGTGAAATATTTTAATCATGCGAATCTTAAGCTCGGCTCAAACTATAAATTAGAAATAGCGAATAGAAATATTGAGGGTAAAGACCGCCAAAAACAAGAGTTTATATACTGTACCCCATTAAGAAATTTATAAAAAGTGAGAATATTAATATAATAAAATCACTTAAATTAATGGAGGTCCTTTTAAAAAAATGAAAAATAATTACTCCTCTCAAGACAAATTTAATATTGTGCTAGAAGCAC
>JAAEPJ010000094.1 GCA_024222485.1 bacterium
ATTACATGTGCGGAGGTCCAAAAACTATAGAGATCAACATATAACAAAGCAAAAGTGAGAAATGGTGATTTTTCATCAATTCAATAGGAGGAGGTGTGAGATAAGGAGCAGGTTTCAGTCCACTAAATGCTGTCTACAAAAGATACTCCCCAATCACTAACTATGAACTTTGCACTATGTGTTGTGCACCAACATGGTTTATTATGCAAGTCTTACCAAGCTTGACCTTCTGGTATAGTTGAAATCAAATTCGGAGGGCGAGAAGGGGTGTAGATTGGGCAAAATTCAAGCTGAAAAATTCAGCTATATTTCAAAAATTTGTGTTTGTTATTGGTTTGAAATTTTATTTTGCCTATTAAACATGCAAAACAAAATAATCACTGGAAAGGTATGTAAAATGTGCTTTCAGTGATTATTTTGTTTGGCATCTTTTCTAGGCAAAATAAAATTTCAAACCAATAACGAACACACCAATAATATTTTCAGGATTGTTGATTCTGCTCATTTTTGCCCCTTTCCCAGCTTCTAGCAAACAAAGATTGCCTTTTCGACTCCAAGTTTCCTACACCAAAATGACGGCCTGGATCAGATGGTCATCTGGGATGTTTCAGAAAAATTTGTTGACTCTTCAATCATGGAGAAATTTACCTGTTTCCAAAAAACAGACTTTTAAAAAAATGTTGACTACAAAAAAAAAACCTTCAAAAGTGGTGTCTAGAGCCAGTATTTCTTGGCCAAAACTTTTTTTCAACACATCCATGTGAAAGCTGGTGATCAGAGCAATCTGGAACACCCCCAACTTTTAATGCCACCACTTCAGATCAAGGAGAAACATGCAATTCAAGTTAGAAAGGACAAATTGACTAAAGCAGATTTTGACCGAATTTGGGCACTTTTCAAGACTCTTTTGAGGATTACGGATATTTCTACCTTCTTTTGACCATAAGTGTTATGCACCATTAGAAAGCCCTGCATCAGACGAAGACATAGACACCTTGATTAGGGGGCTGCCATCAGTTAAAGTGGACGAAATAATATTTTCAGGAAAATGGACTGAAGCCTCTGCCTGATCTCACACCTCCTCCTAGCCTTCCCTCGGCTCTCCTCTGTCCCGCCTGCGTAGCGGGAGCCCTAATCCGACCAAGGCCTCCCAAACACAGTGTCTACTGTCTACTGTGCGCACTGCTCATACACCAGGCCTCTAAATTCAGGGCATCCCAATAGCCGAGACTGTATAGATGCTAATACGCCGGGCG
>JAAEPJ010000095.1 GCA_024222485.1 bacterium
GATGGCCGAAAGGTTGAAGTACATCCATAATACTAGCACGATTTTATTTGAAACTTCAGTACCCTGCTGTGTGCAGGGCATTCAAAAATTGCCTATAGGCTCATTCACTTGTCCTCCTCCACGGAAATCTTTAGTAAAAGGCGAAAGATTTTTACGTAATGAAGGAAGACCAGAGCTTAATTGCTAGTTGTTTAAGAGTGAATATCATTTCCGATTTCTGTTTCTATTAATGATGGGTGGATGTATTGGGCATGCGGCTAAGAATCAAATTGGATATTCCCTTACAGACTCGAATCCTGCTCACAATGTTCTCTCGATCGCTTTGATCATGTCTTGTGAAGCCTTGAAACTATTATTTTGAAACCAAGCCATTATACATTGTTTAATATATATCAGGATTTATTAAAGGCTAACTTTAATATATCCTGAAAGATAAAAACCTGAAGAATGTTATTTGCCTTATAAAAAACCTCTGCGGTGAGATTCTGTTTACCTAAATAAACATCTATTCATATAGAACAATAGCGTATGCACCACAGGGCGAAAAGAGTTGATAACTTGTCGTTCTCAAACGGGCGCTCTTACGAGCTACAGTGCAAAATTCAAACCTCAAACTTGTTTTTATGGTCTAATTTCAATTCAGATTGCCTTTAGAAGTAATTTTCCCGGTGTGCATAAACGACACAAACCATTTCATCAACTTTTAAAGGATAGTAAAGCAACATTGAAAGAAATATCCCAATTTTCCAACGTGCTACGGTCCTATTTTATTCTAAGTATATACTACTATAATTATTACTTTGAACTCAGTGTAGTACGTTGAGATTTTTTATTTTAAAGCTTGAAAGGTTAAACCATCGGCCTGCAAAGGCGTTGTTCCTTTGGGTATGACTAGTGCACGGAAAATTATGCTATTATGAGATTGACAACTGTACACAGAAGGTCTAATAAATAAATTTTGGAAAATCGTAGCACGTCATATGGTCACTGGAGAAACAAAATTCCTTCATATATTGCATATATATGCGAGGGAATGATACTTAGACATTATTTTGGCATACTAAATATTATCTCTCTAATGAAATTCATTTAAAAGACTATTCTATCATGAATTTCTCTAGAATATCTTAAAATTGGGCCTAAATATGCCCCCAAAATACAATTATGACGTCAAATATTCATTCAATCAAAAATCTGATTGCACCATTGAAATCACCAACCCCAAAAACCCTTATTTGCAAGGTTTCTAAAACTCACTATAGCTGTATCAAAGAAAAGCTAAAAAGACAATTCCCGCCAAAAGTAGTTGGAACACCCTTGATTTTTTTACCAAATAACTAGATTTTTAGCTTTCCAAGCCTTTTATTTCCAATCCAATCCCCTTCCCCCCTCAAAACAATGTTGTTTACAAAAAGAACTTAATGAGACCACACCAAACACTAGCCGAATGTTATTTGGCTAGTTTTTGTTATCAGAAACAACATTGTAAAGGGGGGAGGGGAGGGCGCCAAATGTAGAAAACTGTACAAATCATGCAAGTGTTCCAAGACTTTTGGCGGGGATTGTAAGTTATCAAGCTGTGATGGCCAAGTGGTTAAGGCGTATGACTTGAAATCAAATGGGATATTCCCTCGCAAGTTCAAATCCTGCTTGCAGCGTTCTCTCTATTGCCTTGATCATGTCTTGGGAAGCCTTGAAACCATTCTGCAGCTCAACTATACTTTTATTCTAGCTTATCAAGCTGTGATGGCCAAGTGGTTAAGGTGTTTGTCTTGAAATCACATGGGAAGCCTTGAAACCATTCTTCAGCTCTTTGATACTTTTATAAAAGCTTCTCAAGCTATGATGGCCGAAAGGTTGAAATACATCCATAATACTAGCACGATTTTATTTGAAACTTCAGTACCCTGCTGTGTGCAGGGCATTCAAAAATTGCCTATAGGCTCATTCACTTGTCCTCCTCCACGGAAATCTTTAGTAAAAGGCGAAAGATTTTTACGTTATGAAGGAAGACCAGAGCATAATTGCTAGTTGTTTAAGAGTGAATATCATTTCCGATTTCTGTTTCTATTAATGATGGGTGGATGTATTGCGCATGCGGCTAAGAATCAAATTGGATATTCCCTTAC
>JAAEPJ010000096.1 GCA_024222485.1 bacterium
GTGCTTCTAGCACAATATTAAATTTGTCTTGAGAGGAGTAATTATTTTTCATTTTTTTAAAAGGACCTCCATTAATTTAAGTGATTTTATTATATTAATATTCTCACTTTTTATAAATTTCTTAATGGGGGACAGTATATTAGTTAAGCGAGAAGAGTCTTTTAAAAAGGAAAAAAAATCAAAATTATGTGTTGAAATAAAAAGTTGTTTGAAGCAATTGATAATTTTTGCAGGTTCATTTATGTCTATATTGTTTCTGAAAAAAAATAAAAGGAGATTTTTAAAAATGTTCAAAATGAAAAATTTAATTTTGGTAAGTTTATTTCTTTTAGTGCTCACGGGGATCTCATATGCAGATTATAGGTATTATGCATGGACTTATCAGTTTGACACAATGATTGCGGGGGAAACGGAAATTGAGTTTTATACAACCTTAAAACAATCAGATAGGAATGATGATACCACAGCAAAATGGGCACGGCAGATAGAAATTGAAACAGGGTTGACAGATCGATGGGATATTTCAATGTATCTAGCAGATAAATATTCTGAAAAAAATGCAAAAACAAAGTTCAGTGAAGTTAAATTTAGAACGAGATATAAATTAACCTCTATGAAAGACATGTTTTTTTTCGATCCTCTAATTTATATAGAATATAGAATACAAGCAGATCGATCATATCCTGATAAATGGGAAACTAAATTGGTGCTTGCTAAAGATATTGATAAACTTAATATTGCCTTAAACTTCATTCCTGAAGAAACATATAAAGAAGATAGTAAAGAAAAAAAATGGAAATATGAATATGCCGCTGGCGTTAGTTATGCCGTAGTGCCAAGATTCAGATTTGGCGTTGAGAGTAAAGGAGACCTGTCAAACGGTAAATATATGATCGGACCAGCATTTTCTTTTGCGAATAATAGTCTTTGGATGTCTATTAGCCCTATTTATGGTGTTAATAGGAAGTCTGATGATATTAGGATTCAAGCAATTGTTGGTATAGCAATTTAAAATATTTTTTGTGCAGGTTACCTCCTTCTTCTGAAAGGTTATCTGTACAAAAAACTTTAAAAAAAATATTGTTGTTAAGCCTTTGTTTCCTTTAGTGCTTTATTTTTTTTAGTATTATATTAATTATTTTCATAATTTAGTATAATTAATATTAGTATTTTTTTATTTTAATTGTTGTCTAAAAATGTCTTACCATTTGAAGTGACTGCTAAGAAAGTGTAAATTATAACCCATTCTTTTCTAAGTATTTCAGTTCGTAATTAGAGTCATGTTGTTTTTGTTTTGATTATATTTAAATATTTTACAAAGTATAAATTATTAAAAAGTAAAATAATAGGGCAATGCCCCTAATTAATCAGTTATTTTATGATGAATTAAGGAGTAAAGAATTAATTGAGTGAAAATTTCGAGAAATTAAAGTTAATAGCGCCTATTTTAAAGGCGTTAAAAGAAGAGCAATATGCCCATCCAACACCTATCCAGGAGAAAGCTATTCCTGTTGTTTTATCAGGAAAAGATCTTTTTGGTTGTGCCCAAACAGGTACAGGAAAAACAGCAGCCTTTGCTATTCCTGTTTTACAAAAATTGGTTGAATCTAAGAACATAAGTGCTAGGAAACAGAAGAATCACAATCAACAAAGTTCGCGTAGAAAAATTAAAGCATTGATTTTAACACCAACCAGAGAATTAGCTTCTCAAATTAAAGATAGTTTCGATGCGTATGGCAGACACACAGATCTGAAACAAACTGTTATTTATGGTGGCGTAAAGCAAAGCAGACAAACAGCTGCTTTAAATGCAGGGGTAGATATTTTAATTGCAACACCTGGTCGGCTTTTGGATTTAATGAATCAAGGATTCGTGCGTTTAAATCAGGTTGAGTTATTTGTGCTTGATGAGGCGGATCGGATGCTGGATATGGGGTTTATCATTGATATAAAAAAAATTATTGCAAAAATGCCCTTAAAAAAGCAAATTTTATTTTTTTCAGCAACTTTGCCTAAAGATATTGCCAAGCTTGCAAACTCTATTTTAAAAGATCCTATTAAGGTGGCAGTAACACCACCTTCATCCACTGTCGATAGGATTAAACAAGCTGTTTATTTTGTTGCGAAGGCAGACAAGAATACTTTGTTACTGCACTTATTAAAAAATCAGAAGATTTCTTCAGCTTTAGTTTTTTCTAAGACTAAACATGGTGCTAATCGGATTGCGAAAAAAATTGCTAGTGCGGGGATTACTGCAGAAGCCATTCATGGTAATAAATCTCAGAATGCCAGACAAAATGCTCTTGATAATTTTAAAACAGGTTCTATTCGAGTTTTAGTGGCAACGGATATTGCTGCTCGTGGGATTGATGTCGATGAGCTTTCACATGTGATTAATTTTGATCTTCCTAATATTGCTGAAACTTATGTTCACCGAATTGGGCGAACGGGGCGTGCAGGTCTTGAGGGAGTTGCTTTATCATTTTGTGACCATGATGAAAAGTCTTACCTACAAGATATTCATAAACTTATTGCTAAAACAATTCCTGTGGTTAAAGAGCATCCATTTTCGCTTGACCCTTCAATGCATTTAGCGGTTAAGCCTCAACCAAGAGCTGCATTTCGCTATCGTAAAAAGTCTAGATTTTCTAGTAAAAAACATTAAAATATTAAGATAATTAAAGCTATTATAAAAAAAAGGAGATTAAGATGGCAAAGGGAACTAAGGATAAAGGTAAATCAGAAAATAAGAAAAAAGCAGTATTGAGTTTAAAAGAAAAAAGACAAGCGAAAAAAGATAAAAAATCTAAATAAAAAATCTTCTAGGGAAGCGACTTCCCCGCTGGGGAAATAAGGTGCAGCCACATTAAGGTTTTTGATATTTCGACAGGGAAAGAAAGGGCAGTTTTTTAGCAAAAAATGACATCATTGTATGCTTAATATATCAAAAAAAGGTAAAAGGGTTAATAGGTGTAACAAAGGTTTTTTTTAGGAGTTTTTTCATAAGAAAGTTAGCAGGTAAACATACATAAATTATTCTATGATTATAAAGTGTATCTGTGAGGGAAATCTCGTTTTTTATCTTCTCGCTTCTACTTAAGAATTTTTTTTAATCTTTAGATAAAATATTGTCTATTAAATGTGCTAACTTCATTCTTTAAATTTTAGATAATATAAGTTATACTTATTAACTTAATAAAAAATAGGTGAGATATCGATGTTAAATAAAATTTCTAAACCTTCTGATATTAAATTAATTAAACCAAATGACTTACCGAAATTAGCTCAAGAGTTGCGTGATTTTATTATCGCCACGGTTTCAGAAACAGGCGGACATCTAGCCAGTAGTTTAGGCGTAGTTGAGCTTACGATTGCTTTATTTGTGGTTTTTGATCTTGAGAAAGATAAGCTTGTATGGGATGTGGGGCATCAGTCTTATATTCATAAAATTTTAACAGATAGGTATGAAAATTTTAATACCTTAAGGCAATATCAAGGCATTAGTGGGTTTCCTAAAATAGCTGAAAGTAAGTATGATGCTTTTGGAACTGGACATAGTTCAACCTCAATTTCTGCTGCTCTTGGTTTAGCTACAGCACGAGATTTAAAGAAAGAGGAAAGCAAGGTTATCGCGGTTGTTGGTGATGGGGCAATGACTGGTGGTTTGGCGTTTGAAGGTTTGAATAATGCTGGGCATTTAGGTAAAGATATGCTGGTCATTTTAAATGATAATGAGATGTTCATTTCTGCTCGTGTGGGGGCTCTTGGTAAGTATTTTACCCGTATTTTATCAGGCGGAGTGGTTAGGACATTAGAAGAAAAAATTGATTTTTTACTTGAAAAATTTAAGCTTCCCGCATCAATGATTTCTAAACTTATTAAAAGAGTAAAGACTATTTTGACTCCTGGCATGTTATTTGAAGAGCTAGGATTTTATTATTATGGACCTGTTGATGGTCATAATATTGACGAGTTGATTACCATCTTAGAGAAAATGAAGCGAAGAAAAGGACCAAAGCTTTTACATATTGTTACTAAAAAGGGTAAAGGTTTCCAAGAAGCAGAAAATGATCCTTGCAGTTTCCATGGTGTTGGGAAGTCTTCTAAGAATGTTGTGAAAACATATACGCAAGTTTTTGGGGATGTTTTAGTAAAAGAAGCAGAAGCAGATAATTCTATTGTGGCGGTCACTGCTGCTATGTGTACAGGGACAGGTCTGTGTGAATTTAGCAAGAAATTTCCTGATCGCTATTTTGATGTGGGGATTGCAGAAGCTCATGCACTTACTTTTTCTGCTGGGCTTGCGGCTAATGGTTTAAAACCAGTCGTGGCCATTTATTCTACTTTTTTGCAGCGTGGTTATGATCAGATGATTCATGATATTTGTTTACAAAATTTACCTGTCATTATAATGATTGATCGTGCTGGTATCGTTGGGGAGGATGGTGCGACTCATAATGGAGTGTTTGATATTGCGTATTTGCGTATTATCCCGAACCTTACTCTTATGTCGCCTAAGGATGAAAATGAGCTGGCTTGCATGTTAAAAACAGCCTTAACTTTAAATAAACCTGTCGCTATTCGTTATCCGCGTGGTACAGGCGAAAATGTTGTGATTAAACCTCAAGTTCTTAAGGATTTTAAACCGGAGATTATTTTTCCTGAGGGTAAAATAGCTGTTGTTGCCACTGGCAATATGGTTCATCCTGCTAAGCGTGCCATTGAAAAAATTGGGAAGAAAATAAAACTAGTCAATCTCCAGTTTGTAAAACCATTGGATGCGGATTTCCTAAGAGAATCATTAAAAGATGTCTCCGCAATTGTTACTGTGGAAGAACATGTTGTTGCCGGTGGGATAGGTAGTTTGATTACAGAAGTTTTTGCAGAGTATAAGTTGCCTGTCTTTTCTTTTGGCATTCCAGATACATTTGTGGAACATGGTAAAGTAAAAATTATTAGAGATTTGTATAACTTAAATGAAGAAAGGTTAGCTGTAATTATTAAGCAGATCTATGCAAATTTTAAATAATAACTATTATAGATATTAAAGTATTAAAGATGGTTTTTTTATGATGTTTTTTGCTCGGTGGTGTAATGGTAACACACGAGTCTCTGGATCTCGTTTTCTAGGTTCGAGTCCTAGCCGAGCAGCTTTTTTATATTTTGGGATAAGGAAAATATTCGTTGATTTTTAATTTTTTTGATTATGTTATTTTTTTATGTTTTCGAAGTTTCTCTCTCTGGATTTTAACCTAAGATACCAAAAAGTTAAAAAGAGTATTCTCCATTATAATATTCATGCGAAGGGAAAGGGCAAAATGCATAGAATTAATTATGTTAATCGTAGAACAGGGGAAATAGAAGTCGAGAGTCCCCCGAGTGAAGATTTTTTACGATTTCTTTATCATAATCCATTTGGAAACCTTTCTTTAAGTTTATTAATTAAGCATAAGTTTTTATCTGCTTTTTATGGTTACCTAATGGATAGCTCCCGCTCTTGTAAAAAAATTCAACCTTTTATCAAAGATTATGCTATTGATATGACAGAGTCAATCAAACCGGTTACTGAGTTTACTTCATTTAATGATTTTTTTTGCCGTAAACTAAAACCAGTCAGACGAAATATTCAAGCTGGTTTTGTTTCTCCTGCTGATGGAAAAGTTATTGCTTTTGAAGATATCGCATCGCTCGGGAAATTTTTTGTCAAAGGGCGGAAATTTAACCTTATAGAATTTTTAAATAATAATAAGCTCGCAAAAAAATATAAAAAGTCGTCTTTAATTCTCATTCGTCTTGCTCCACATGATTATCATCGATTTCATTTTCCTTATGCGGGGCAACCTTCAGAGGTTACAAAGATCAAAGGTTCTTACTTTTCTGTTTCACCGTATGCTACCTTAGAGAACTTTGCTAAAGTTTTTTGTGAGAATAAGCGTGAGTATACTATTTTAAAGACTGAGGATAAAGGGGATATTTTAATAAGTCCTGTAGGAGCAACAATGGTGGGTAGAATCCTGGTAACTTTTAAAGCTAATACTGATGTAGAAAAAGGTGCGGAGATGGGATACTTCGCCTTTGGTGGATCATCTATTTTATTATTAATTGATCAGAGTAAAATTAAGATTGATGTTGATATTTTAAAGAATACCCAAAACGGCTTGGAAACATCCATTTTAATGGGAGAAAAAATGGGAGTGTAGCCTTTGTTTGAGTGAAATAAAGTTGTGATATTCAAGCATAAGGTTTATTGATGTTTTTTTATTATAAATTTCTAATATTAATATTTTTGCCACGCTTCTGACATCCTTGTTCATAAATTTGATATTTTTTTGCTAAAACCTGTTTGGCTATTTCTTTTTGTTCAGTAGTTAGGTCAGGATTATTTAAGAGCTTTTTAATTGATTCAATTCTATACTTATCTAAACAGGGAGTTTCGGATAGTTGATTTAAATGTCCAGCTCTTTTAATAGTAAGCTCGTCTTTGATAAGAGGAACAGAGTACTTATAAGTTATTCTTAACCATAAATCATAATCTTCACAAGCGGGGAGCCTTTCATCAAACAGCCCAACTTCCTCAAAAATTTTTTTACGGACCATAATGGTAGAGGGGCTAATTAAACATGATGCGAGTGAGCGTTCAAAAATATTTTCACTTTTTTTTTGATGGTGTTTTTTTTGAGAAATAATTTTTCCATCTCTTAACCATTTTTCATTAGTTTGTGTGATTAAAGTTTGGGGATTATTACTGAAAAATTTAAGCTGTTTCTCTAGCTTCATTGGCAACCAAAGATCATCAGAATCTAGAAAGGCAATAAATTTAGCAGATGCGAGGGCAATACCTTTATTTCTAGCAGCACTAACACCTTGATTGTTCTGGTAGATATAACGGATACTTTGATGTTCTTTGCAAATATTTTTCGTGTTATCCGTAGATCCATCATCAATAATAATTAACTCAAAATTTTGGAAAGTCTGTGAGAGGACAGAATCAATGGCTTCTTTTAATAATAGCGCACGATTATAAGTCGGAATAATTATACTAATAAGTGGCATATAAACTCCCTATACCCAAGTTTCTATCTATTCAAAGATAGTACAATAGTTGAATACAATAATAGTTATAGAAATTGCTAATAAAAGCAAATTTACATATAATAAAATAAAGTTTTTTAGTGGAGAAGAGGTCGATAAAAACTAAGATTTATTGATTTAACTTAAACTTAAAGATTGGTTTCATATTTATAAGTAAAACGGTTAAGCAGTAGAGAAAATGAATAAAATAATAAAAATATTAGATTTACATGGGAAGCGGCATGAAGAAGTCGAGAATGAGGTTGAAAATTTTGTTCTTTTAAACCCTTGTCCTTTGACAATTGTTACTGGAAATAGTCTGCGGATGCAAGAGATGGTCAAAAGAATTCTCAATAAATATAACCTCAGATATTCATATTCTTCTGATTTAAACCTGGGGTCTTTGTTTGTTACGGATTATTAGTATGGCGAGCCGTAAATGCTTATATCTTAATACTAATTTTTTTGCTTTTTCTACTTTGATAAAATTTTAGATTTCTCGTCATGAATAAATATTGCAAATTGTTTTTGTAATGTACCCCTTTTAGTCAAGAAAAAAATGGGAGAGTTTTATAAAGCAACTTTAAGTTCTTTATGATAATATTGATTAGGTGTTAAATAATTAAGGCTCTGATGTGGAAAATCATAATTATAATCATTTATCCA
>JAAEPJ010000097.1 GCA_024222485.1 bacterium
AAGTAATCCATATTTTCGTTTCACTATGTTTGCGACATTTCTGGCTGAAATGAGAAATTATTTTTCAGTTTCTGTCAGTATCTCGAGATGGCACGGCCTTTTTGTGGAATACGGACTCTTGCAAGAAAGATATCCAGCTACACTTCTCTGGAAATCACGAAGATGAAAACCTGTTTAGGTTTAGAAACTGCAGGTATGTAGTCAGTAAACCCCTCAACACGATGACCCGTTATCACATGCGTCGAAGTTTGTTGCTATTGATAGGTCTGCTGGAGGCTCAAAGATGAGGACCCACTGTTACTGATCTCGCACGTCATTGCTCTACTAACTGAGCTATCTGGACTGTTAATTTGATCGACCATCGTAACTACATTTGGCAGGGATTTTCTTTTTAGCTTTTCTTTGATAGAGCTGTATACTGTTTGATTTCTTTGATGTAGCTATGTACTGTTTCATTTCTTTGATAGAGCTATATACTGTTTCATTTCTTTGATAAAGCTATGTACTGTTTCATTTCTTTGATAGAGCTATTTACTGTTTCATTTCTTTGATAGAGCAATGTTCTGTTTCATTTCTTTGATAGAGCTATATA
>JAAEPJ010000098.1 GCA_024222485.1 bacterium
GATTTTTGGAGTCAAAAAACTAAAAGAGCTTAGAAATATAGCAATATTTTTTTTACTTTTAAAATAAAAATCTATTTTTGGATTTAAAAAGTAAATTTTAAGCAACAATCAAAAAAAACTAAGCCTGTGCAGAAGCCTTTTATAAGTTATATTTAGAAGGTCAAGATGAAGAGTATATTTTAAGACTGAGCGAGAAGCTCGAGTTGATTGAGGTTATGGGCTATATTAAAAATGGTGAAGTTTTACCTTGTGTCGCTGATTATGACCAGCTTTGTTTTGGTAGTAAACTAGATCCTAGTGCTAATGTAGATGCTAACCAAAAATTAACAGAAAATAAGTATAATGATCCTGGAATGAGAGGGTTTTATACAGAGGTAGCCTATACGGCAACTATTGGGCTTGCTACATTAACAGCGGGGACTAATGCAATTTCTCATGCTCAAGAGACACATAACCCTTTTCCGGAAAGGATAACATCTTATGCTGAAAACTCCAGTCATGGCTATTTATTTTTTTTACCTCGTTATGTCTCCGGTGTTTTGCAAAGAGAAAAGGTCGAAATTAGAATTCTTAAAAATGAAGATGAAATTATAGCCCTTTATAATGAATTTATGCGTTTAGGTTATCAAATGCCTGTTAATATGAAATGGGGCTGGCAATTAGTTGATGGGAAATATCACAAATATAAGAATAGAGTTATTTATAAAGATTTAATGCAAATAACGACAGAAGTTGAGAGTGAAGATGAAGAAAAAGCCGTCCAGTATATGAGCGACCTTTATGAGGATATTCTAAAAGTAAATTTATTAGGAGATTTAGAAGCTCTTGCAGAGAAAGAGGAGTTATTAGCCGCTGCTGAATATGACTATTCGAATAGATTTTTAAAGAAATCTCCTTATGAAGAGGCAAGAGGTTTTCTTATGTCTCCTTCTGAAGAGGAGGAATATTATTCCTTATATCCAGGAAGTTGGTCAGCTGTTGTCAGAGGAATAAAAGGATTGTTTGGCTTTGTTCCTAGACCAGATAGTATCGAAGTAGAGATTTAAAGTGAAGCGGAATATGAAATGGAAGATGAGATTGAGTATGATTATGATTATGAAAAAGAAATGGAGATGAAAGCTTTAGATCCTATTACACCCATGACGGAAAGCACAGAAGAAGCTTTTGCGAGGCAGATTAAGTATGTTTTAACGGGGATAGTATAACAAACTGTTTATATCTCTGTTGCGGAATGTTTAGAGGGGGATATTCTCGCACATCTTAATAAAATGGGGCTTTTAGAAAATGGTAACATTCGACCCGGTTTTCATGTTAAGCTTGTTCAGGATATAGCTAATCCATCTAATAAGGAACAATTTAATAGAGCATTAAAACAGATAGATCAATTAACTATCAAATCAGGTGGTAGGCTTGAATGGCTAGCAGGTCCAGTCGCTACTTTAATGATTAAAAAAAATGAAAATTTTCTTCTAAGCAAGTTGGCTAAGCAAGGCATTGTTACTTTATGTCATCGCAATATTGGAATGGCTAGAAAGATCGATGATAAAATAGTTCCAGCAGGCACAGTTATTCTTAGTGCTGGGAAAATTGGTATGAATATTTTAGATGCAATTAAGGCAAACAAGTCGACTTTTAATGAGCAGGAAGTAGCAGATACCTTGAATAGTATTTTTAAGTTTTCTGCTAATGTCTACTCTGCCGAACTTGGTGATCTTTCCAAGTTTGAGACTATGCTTCAAAAAGGTGAAACATGGCAAGATAGAGTCGATGTTTTGGATTTAGATATATCTGAGTTTGGTATGGATAAAATAACTTTTGTAAAGCTTATGAGCATGACAAGGTTTATTTGGGGCGAGTCAGGTATTTTAGCGGAGAATATTGATTCTTTAATGGAGGAGTATAAATGGTTTCGTCAGTTATCTTTACGAGGAAAAGTCGTTTTGCCAGAAATAATTAGTCAATATTCTGATAAAATTAATGCTACCCAAGTTTTGAAAGTCAATAAGAAAATGCCAGATGGTACAGTTTTAATAGAATATTTAGATGTTATAGATAGAAATCCAGATAATAATGAATTAGTCGTAAAGGATCTCGTGTTAAAGTCTGCAGAAATAATTAATATTGATAATATATATCCAGTGTTTATAAAAGAATTAAAAAAACAGCTTAGGTTGGAGAAAATTTTAATTAATGTATGGACTATTTCAAGTATTAAAGTATTTTTTGAATTATTTATACAAGATAAAAGTGAAAAATCATTCTCTATTGAGGAATATACACGAATAGCAAGATCAGCGTAAGAGATATGATTATGTTTTGAAAAATATCTTCTATTTTTTATATTTTTATAATACTAAAATAGCGTTTATGTTATTTGTTTTATTGGCGACTCAGTCTATGATAAATTAAAAGAATCCGAGATCAAAGTTGATCGTGATCAAGTTTGAAAATTTATGGTGCTTTAGTTCGTGTGGCTTAAAGGGTTTGCTAACACTAGAAAATTTTTGTCTAGACTTTTCACTGCAGTATACGATGAGTTTTTCGTGTACCATAAGAAGGCCAATTTTCATAAATACTTTCGACTAAAAGAATTATGGTTTTTTTTTGATCATTATAATCAAGTTTTGTCCGGATAAAATGATGGACCCTTTGTAAAGTTGAAATTTTATATTGTTAATTTATTGGAATAATTTCAGAGTTAGAAATTAATTTCTTTTAGATATCAACTCCAACTTTCCTAGATTTTTTAGCTCAGTCTAGTTGACTGGTTTGTTTGCTAATTTTTTTATAAAGATCATCCTTTCTATTATTGAGGTCCTTAATTTTTTCTCGATATTTTTCTACATTTTTAGCTGGATTAAGTGCCAAGCCAATATGAGTCAAAAATTTTTTTCTAGTCAAGAATAGTTAGTTTATTTACGCCATAAAGCATTGAAATTTTTGCTTAATTTTTGTTTTCTTTTAAAACCTTTAAGATGATTTTGATTTTAAATTTATCAGAATAGTTTATTATTGCTAACTTTTTCCTCCTTTAAAATCCCTTTTTTAGAATTTAAAAGGGATAATAAAACTTCAAATTTTCTGTTTATAGCCTTCAGTATATTATATTTTTACCTCACTTTATTATTTCATTTTTTTTAAAATACCTCGACTATAGTCTTAATATTAAAATCCATATTTCTAAGAGTTTTTTTTAATGGTGGGATCATTGCTCTCGCATATATTTTGTGCAAAAAAAAAATACTGCAATATTTTTAATTTTTATATTTTTGTTGCGAAGTACTGCTCTTGAGGCTTACCCCACATCTTTAGTATTTCCTCCTCTTTTTATAATTTCAGATATTGGGGAAGTTGTTTATAAATTTCAAGGGAAGTCTAAGCAAAAAGTAATTTGTATTGAAGATTTACATTGTAATCCTGATGTGCAAACGAATATTGCAGCCATAATTAAAAATACAAAAGATTTATATGCGGATGAGTTTAAATTTATCGGTGTGGAAGGTTCAATCGGTGATATTGATATTACTCTATTTTCAAAATTACCTGATCCTGTTATAAAGAAAAAAATTTTAAATCAATATTTACAAAAAGGATATATCAGTGGTGCGGAGCTCTATGCGATTAAATATGATGAGAGTGTGCAGATTTTTGGAATAGAAAATAGAATGCTTTATGAACGTAACCTGGGTTTTTTGCAAAGGTCATATCTTTTTTATTCCGACTGGCAAAAGGTTGTAAAAAATACTAAAACGAAAATAGGGAAGCTAATTAATATTATCTCTACAGAAGAAGTAAAAAAATTGAGAAAGCTTAAAAGTTCTAATGATAATTTAGGGGTATATCTTAAAGAGATATTAGGGTTAGCAAAAAATAAACTTAAAATTTCTCGTCTTTATCCGAATATTCAAATGTTTTTAAAAGCATTTGATGTAGAGAATAAAATTAATGAATCAGTATTTAAAGAAGAACGAATAATTATTGAAAAAAAATTAGCCGATTATTTTCAAGAAGAAGATTTAGTTAAGATAAAAGATAGAGATTATTTTTATCAAATTATCAAAAAAATGAAAATAAAAGTGGCCAATGAATTTCAGGAAATGCATAAGTTTTTAGAGTATAAAGAATATGAGAGTAGAGTTGATTCTGTTTTATTGTTAGAGGAAATCGAAGACCTTGAACAAAGGGTAAGTAATATCTTAAGTAAAGATAGAGAGCAGTTAATCCAGCTTTTGGAGTTTGAAAATTTGTTGGAACTAATGACATATTATTTCAGCAATACTGCCAGTATTTATGATGTTAAGGAATGGCAAGAAAAACGAGAAATTTTATATCATAATATGCGTTATTTAGCCAAAATGTTAAATCATAATCAAGGTTTTTCCGAACAAGAAGAAGTATTAAGACAGGTAGATAAAAATATGGATTATTTTTATGGTTTTGCAGAGAAAAGAAATGAAGCTATCCTTAAGAACCTTTTTGAAAACTCTCAAGACTCTCCAGTTAGAGTTGTGATATTTGGAGGGTATCATACCCAAGGGATGATGAAATTTTTGCGTGCTAAAAATATTTCTTTTGAAGTGATTCGACCAAAAATAAATAAACCTTCTAATAAAAGGTTATATCTTAATAGACTTGAAAAACAGTTAGACAGTAGAGAAGATATCCTCAAGGATACGAATAAATATTTTAGTATGTTTGAAGATCAAACTTTAATGGTTATAACGGCACTTCACAACCCTAGCTTTAATAAAAAAGTTTTTCAATCTGCAGTAGATGAAGCTTTAAAAGTTTTCAAAAAACAAGCATTGTTAAACTTTATTAATGAGTATGCACAAGGTGCTGGCGTAAATTTCCCCGATGGAATTTTTTGGCAAGGGAAGATTGGTGATATATATCAGGAGATATTTGTAGAAGAGAATATCTTTAAGATTAGAGATCGTCAGGATGTGCCTTTAGACTTTGTTGTGTTTAAAAATAGTGATGGAAGCGAAGAATTAGGGTTGACTGGTTCTCAGCTTGAGAAAAAAACAGTTATGCTTGATAAACATTTTGCAGACACTGCGGACATGGTTGCGGCTTCCACTATCAGTGGGTTTGGTGATGGGATAATTATTGGTTTTAGACCAATGTCGATTGATTCTACGGAGGCTTTAAGAGCAGGTGCAACAGGAAAAGGATTGAATATTAAAGGTAAGTCTTCCCCCTATGGAGCTAGTTTAAGAGGTAAAATTTTTTTTGAGCAAAAATGGAGTAAGCTTTTAGGTAATAAATCAGAAATTGCACATTATAATAAAATAAATCATAAAACTATTAAAACATACCCTGATGTGGGGGTGACTGCATTGTTGGATTCTGAAGGGCGGAAAGTCTATGGTATAGTCAATATATTAGGAGATCCAATTTTGGATTATAACCTTAACCCTATTTTTGTTAGCCAAGATATGAATGGATTACTATACTTAGAAGGCACAGATTAAGAATATGATTTAAGATCAGAAGAAGATATTGAGGCTATTAATGTTTTAGGATATATTAAAAATGAGCAAGTTTTGCCATGTGTAGCTGATTATGACCAGCTTTGTTTTGGCACTAAGCTTAGTGAGGATGCAAGCAAGGATAGCAATAAAGATCGTACAGAGAATAAATATGATGATCCAGAGATGCGAGGGTTTTATACAGAATTAGGATATGCAGCGATTATTGGTCTTTCAACATTAACAGAAGATACTAATGCAATTTCTTATGCACAAGAAACACACAACCCCTTTCCTGAAAGATTATCTGCCTATGCTGCTAATAGTAGTGATGGTTATTTGTTTTTTTTACCTCGCTATGTTGATGGTAATTTACAAAGAGGGAAAGTTGAAGTCCGGGTCCTTAAAAATGAGGAGGAAATTTTAGCACTTTATAATGAATTTTTAGAGTTAAACTATCAAATGCCTGTTAATATTAGGTGGGGTTGGCGACTAAGAGATGGGAAATACGAGAAATATAGTAATAGAGTGATTGATAAAGAGTTCTTGGCGGCAAAGGAAGCTGTTTATACTGTCCCCCATTAAGAAATTTATAAAAAGTGAGAATATTAATATAATAAAATCACTTAAATTAATGGAGGTCCTTTTAAAAAAATGAAAAATAATTACTCCTCTCAAGACAAATTTAATATTGTGCTAGAAGCAC
>JAAEPJ010000099.1 GCA_024222485.1 bacterium
GCGGCGCTTGGGGGTATTCAAGGTATTCACAAATACCTGTTTTTTCCAGCGATGAAAAAAAAACATTTTTCGCTTCGGCAATTAATTTAAGACTTTTCTTTCGTTTGATTTTAAATCGAACATACACCTTAACAGCATCCGCATCCACCTTACAAATTTTGGGCTTCCTTTCAAAGACAAAGAAATATTTACTCTGTAATCCATTCTAATGATGTGATGATTGCTGTGGTAAAGAAATTTTGACATCCGATATGTCACCAGGGTCAACCTATTCGAAAAAATTCTGAATACATCGGCTTTGTTTTCTCAAAAAGAAATGACGTCGACAACAATAGACCGCTATTGTATCAGATTGTCATTTCGAAGGGCGCTTTGGCTTCGACCTATTCAGATTGGATCTGAATACCTTGACCAAAACGTGGCCTCTCTTCTCGTGAATTTTTCTCAGGGCAGTACCTTTTCTCAAAATAAAACGTCAGGAAAGAACTGGTGCATCTCTCTCTCCACTCTACGAGTGGTTTTCCATGAATATATGGTGGCGAGGGAGAGATGGAAAAGGAAAGTCTTTCTGTTGGCCTTGGCCTAGATTATATGAGCGATATAACTATTGAAATTGAGTTGGCTGAGGAATAGGAAGGGATAGAAATAAGCAATTTCAGATACACGGAAATCTTAAATGTGCGATAAAATACTTTCTAAAATTGTAAGCCAAAGACTGTTGAATCGATGAGAATAAATTCACAAAAGCTGCTATTTATGAGAATTTTGTCATTGCACTTTTTGGCC
>JAAEPJ010000100.1 GCA_024222485.1 bacterium
AAACGGAATAGAGAGATGCATCGGGTGCGGACGAGAAACGCAATGAAAACAATTCAGAAATAACCACACATAAAAATTCTAGAGAATGGGAAGACTTTCTATTTGAATTACGTACAGCTATAGATTCAATAAAAGACCCCAAAGAAAAAGGTGCTCTGGCGGCTGAAACATGGGCTTTATATGCTGATAAATTAGGAGATGAAATCAAACTTTATAAAGGTATCGCAAAAGGCATTTTTCAAGGAGTAGTAAGCACAGGTGAAGGAATCTATAGTATGGGTAAAGGACTATATACCTTAGGAAAAAGCATATCATCAAAAGTAGTAGATATATATAATGACCCAAAGGCTACAGCAGAAGATATTTATAAAGCACTAAAATCATCAAAAGATATTATTACCAAATTAGGTCCCAAAGGAAGTGTTAAACTAATTTATGAATTAAGTGGCGATATAGTAAAACATGTCGGAAAAGAAGCAGCAGGTCGAATGCTTAAGTTTGCAAAAGAATTTGCAGATGCAGATTTAGAAAAGAAAGGAATAATTCTAGGTAAGATATACGGAGAATTTTTAGCTTTGGAATTAGGTGGGGGAGCTATTGGTAAAGCTAAAAAATTAAAAAATACGAAGTTTGTTAAAAATTTAACTAAAGCAATAACAAGAATAGTAAAAGAGCAAGGTAAAACCAGCTCAGCAACTAAAAAGGCTAGTAAAGAAATTATAAAGCTAGCAAAGAAGAAAAAAATTAAAGCAAAAATAACTTATAAAAAAGATAGTTTTAAAGTT
>JAAEPJ010000101.1 GCA_024222485.1 bacterium
CCAAATGTATTTACCATGTGCAGGTGTTCATATAAAAGAAAGAATTCTTTGTATAGCAATGTCAATAAAATGACAGGAGTGATACTCGAACTCTCACCACCGAAATCACTGGTTCCTTAAACCAGCGCCTTAGACTATTCGGCCATCCTGCCTGTATATTATGTGTTCAGTAGCATGGATGAAGGTAGAAGATACCATGTGCAGGTGTTCAAAAAACAGGAAACAATATTTTGTATAGTAATGTCAACAAAATGACAGGAGTGGGACTCGAACCCACGCCACCGAAGTGACTGGTGCCTAAATCCAGTGCCTTAGACCACTCGGCCATCCTGCGTGTATGTTGTGTAGTCAATGGCATGGATGATTGTAAAAGATACCATGTGCATGTGTTCAAAATACAGGAAACAATACTTTGTATAGGAATGTCAATAAAATGACAGCAGTGGGACTCCAACCTACACCAGAAAAATGACTAGTGCCTTAGACCACTCGGCCATCTTACCTGTATATTGTGTGCTCCATTGCAAGTAAGATGGTAGAAAATACTATGTGCAGGTGTTCAAAATACAGGAAACAATACTTTGTATAGGAATGTCAGCAAAATGACAAGAGAGGGACTTGAACAAAAGCAACCAAAGTGACTGTTGCCTTAAACAAGCGCCTTAGACCACTCGGCCATCCTGCCTGTATGTTGTGTAGTCAATGGCATGGATAATGGTAAAAGATACCATGTGCAGGTGCTCAAAATAAAGGAAACAATACTTTGTATAGGAATGTCAACAAAGTGACAAGAGTGGGGCTTGAACCCACACCATCGAAATGA
>JAAEPJ010000102.1 GCA_024222485.1 bacterium
AACTCATCACTTTTATTTAATAGCACTTCTTTTAATAATTCATTGCCTTCTTTTATGTCTTCTAAAGTTGTTTCTATATATTTTTCTCCGTTTTTATCTTTCTTTTGATCTCTTTGGTATTGCTTATAAAAAGTAATAACCTCAATAAAATTTAGATAATGAGAGTTTGTTCTTAATGGTTTGAAGTCTGTTTCTGGAATGATGAGTTTTGGAGCATAGGGATTTATTACTTTTATTGGTTTTAATACACTCTGAACATCTTTAAAAAATTCCTTGATCTCTTGCTCTTTTGATTGATTTATTTGGCCCGCTGCCAAAGACCTTTGGTAATTCATGATTGCTTCTTTATGATTTTTGCTGTTATCTAAATAAATTAAAATGCTTCTATTTGCGTTATCTTCGTATAATTTTTCTCTGGTTGTTGTCCCGGCTAAACTTATTGGACCTTCTACTTGAAGCGTTATTGTTTTCATATTGCCTTTGCTATCTTTTATTGGGATCGTTTTTGTGATTTGTTTTTTGCTCATTAATTCTCGC
>JAAEPJ010000103.1 GCA_024222485.1 bacterium
CATTGAATAAAACGGTTCTGCTAGCTCTAAAACGTTGTAAACAAACGTATTACATCAGTTTTGTCGATGGAAACAGCGTAGAACTTATTATTACAACGGTTTCTTATAGTTCCCCATGAAACTTAGTGAAAACTTAGCCCCGTAATAAGAGTTCACCTCAATTTCTTTAAAAATTATAGTGCCCCATGAAACTTAGTGAAAACTTAGCCCGACAATAAGAGTTCACCTCAATTTCTTGTAAAGTACACCTTTCGCATGGAATAAAACGATTCCGCTAGCTCTAAAACGTTGTAAACATACGCAGCACAACAGCTCTGTCCATGGCAGAAGCCTAGAACTTATTACACCGAGGTTTTCTTATAGTTCCCCATGAAACTTAGTGAAAAGTTAGCCCTGCAGTAAGAGTTGACCTGAATTTTTGATAAAGTACTCTTTTCGCCTGGAATAAAACGATTCTGCTTGCTCTAAAACGTTGTAAACAAACGTATTACAACAGTTCTGTCCATGGGAACAGCGTAGAACTTATTACTTCAACGGTTTCTTATAGTTCCCCATGAAACTTAGTGAAAACTTAGCCCCGTAATAAGAGTTCACCTCAA
>JAAEPJ010000104.1 GCA_024222485.1 bacterium
CCGTTCTTTTGGCGGTACATCTCATTGTTGAAACTGAACTCCACAGAACTAGTTGCAGATTTCATCAATTCAATGAAAACCTCCTCAGGGAACGACGGCCTTTCAAGCTCACTTCGGTACAATGCGTCGGCACAGATCTTTATCGTTTCATCCAGAGGAACATTAGTAAACACACTGCTGACGTCGAAAGAGCACATAAAAGTTTTAGTGGGGTTGAGCTCTAGGTTTTGGATAAATTTGGCGAAAGTGAACGAGTCCGAAATGCAATTTTCAGAGTACATGTGGAGAACTGGTTCCAAAATCTCTGAAAGCCATTTCGCAAGTTGATGTTGAGCCGAGCCAACCATGGATAAAATGGGCCTTAGAGGGATGCTTTGTTTGTGAGTTTTGGGGAGACCATACATTCGTGGACGCTGCGAGCCAGTGGGTCGAATCCTGTCATAAATTCCCCGAGCCAACTGTTTTTTGTTGACTAATTCTAGAAGGCGTTTTTGGAGTTTCTGCTCTAGTCTAGC
>JAAEPJ010000105.1 GCA_024222485.1 bacterium
AGGGTTTCTTATACTTCCCCATGAAACTAAGTCATAACGTAGCCCCACCATAAAAGATGCACTCAATTTATTACAAAGTACACAAGTCGCATTGAAAAAAACTATTCCGTTAGCTCTAAAACGTTGTAAGCATACGTATTACATACTTCTGTCCATGGGAACATCCTAGAGCTGATTGCAACGAGGGTTTCTTATAGTTCCCCATAAAACTTAGTGAAAACTTAGCCCCGAAATAAGAGTTTACCTCAATTTCTTATAAAATACGCCTTTCGCATGCAATAAAACGATTCCGTTAGCTCTAAAACGTTGTAAACATACGTATTACAACAGCTCTGTCCATGGGAACAGCCTAGAACTTATTACGCCGAGGGTTTCTTATAGTTCCCAATGAAACTTACCGAAAACTTAGCCCCGCAATAAGAGTTCAGCTTAATTTCTTATAAAGTATGCCTTTCTAATGGAAAAAAAGGATTTTGTTAGCTCCAAAACGTTGTAAACATACGTATTACAACAGTTCTGTCCATGGGAACAGCTTGGAACTTATTACAACGAGGGTTTCTTTTAGTTCCCCATGACACGTAGTGAAAACTTAGCCCCGCAATAAGAATTCACCTCAATTTCTTTTAAAGTACGCCTTTCGCATGGAAAAAAACGATTCCGTTAGCTCTAAAACGTTTTAAACATCTGTATTACAACAGTTTTGTCCATAGGAACAGCCTAGTACTTATTACAACGAGGGTTTCTTATAGTCCCCCATGGACTTAGTAAAAACTTAT
>JAAEPJ010000106.1 GCA_024222485.1 bacterium
ACAAAAACCATCTTGGCATTATATCTGCAAAGTTAAATAATGAATAAAGTTGCAGTGAAAAAAATCTGAGATTGGGGCAGTTTAGGATTTCCTTAGTAAAAGCGATATGTTTTAACAATTACACGTGATAACCACTACACTATGAGATCTGGTTTCAACTTTTAGAGAACAGTCATTGCATCATATTCTTAAAGTAAAATAATTTTTGAATTTTCATTAACAAACGATGTCAATAGGATGCAGTTTAGGGTTTCTTTAGTAGAAGCCATAGTTCGTATACACTACACTTGGATATCTTGAAAAAGTATCATAAACAATGACAGTATAAAACAATCAAGAAGATCTAGGTCAGAATATTTTATAAAAAATTGATCTCACTCAGGATTCAACTGAGGACCTTGCGCGTGTAAGGCGCACGTTATAACCACTACACTATGAGATCTTGCTGCTATTATTCAAAAAATTCTTCGCATTATATTTTCAAAGTTAAATAACGTATGAAGTTGTACTGAGAAAACGATTTTCGAAAGGGGGCAGTTTAG
>JAAEPJ010000107.1 GCA_024222485.1 bacterium
AAGATCATATAACCGTCGACATACAACAATCAGTTCCAAGACAAAATCTGCTATCCTCGGCTTAGTATTACAGTAGTTGGAGTTTCTTAGTTCCTGCAAAAAAGTCATGGTTAGTTTGTTTATCCTGACAGATAACCATTTGTCGATGAAAAGTGATGGCCTAGAAAATTTAAAAATAAAGCCTACAACATCATGTGTTCCTAGGCAGTCACCCATCCAAGTACTGACATGGCCCGACCCTGCTTGACTTCAATGATCAGACGAGAACTGGTATACTCAGGGTGGTATGGCCGTAGGCATATTAAACTGTAAAAAATATTAACAAGATGTCTGCCTTCCTTATCCATTTAGGACTTGCATTCATATCGAATGAGATTAAATCGAAATATTGAAACAAAGTCTTCAAGTTCATGTAACCGTCGATATACAACAATCAGTTCCAAGACAAAATCTGCTATCCTCGGCTTAGTATTACAGTAGTTGGAGTTTCTTAGTTCCTTCAAAAAAGTCAAAGTCATGGTTAGTTTGTTTATCCTGACAGATAACCATTTGTCCATGAAAAGAGATGGCCTAGAAAATTAAAAAATAAAGCCTACAGCACCATTTGTTCCTAGGCAGTCACTCATCAAAGTACTGACATGGCCCGACCCTCCTTGACTTCAGTGATCAGACGAGAACTGGTATACTCAGGGTGGTATGGCCGTAGGCATAGTAAACTGTAAAAAATATTAACAAGATGTCTGCCTTACTT
>JAAEPJ010000108.1 GCA_024222485.1 bacterium
ATAACTATTAAGGACAAAATAAAGGACTCTAAAGACGTTGGTAAGGTTTTCTCTGCATATACTAACCAGTTTAAATTACCTGCTTCTAAAGCTAACAATAGAATATTTAAAAGATTTGCTAGTCACAACATATATAGTGGATTTGACCCTAGAAGAAAGTACGATTGTATTATAAAACTAAACGGACTTGACTTTAAGAAGGGATATATGAAACTAAACAGTGTAAATGTAAAGAAAAATATACCTCAATCCTATAATGTTCAGTTCTTTGGAGAGTTAAGTTCCGTTAAAGATATACTTGGTAATGCAAAACTAAAAGACTTGAGTCAATTATCACTTTATACTTATGAGAATACGTCTGATAATGTTAGAATGGGTTTTAGAGGTGGTTTTGATGTAGATATAACAGGAGGAGCTAGAGAGTTTTCTTTACTTTTTGTATCTCAAGCATCTACTTCAGGTGGTACTTGTACTATTATTTTAGACGCACAGACTTACTCAGTTGACATTTCTTCAGGTTTAGACGAGAAACAGACTTGTGAAGAGATAGCTTACTTTATAGATACTTATGTTCCTGGTTACGCAGCAGAAGAGCATACAGGAAGGTTTGTTTTTATAGTTGCTGACGAAGTTGGTACTAGAGGTAACTTTATATTCATCCCTTGTTCTGGACTTACTGCTACTGCTACAACTGTAACAGAAGGAGCTGAACCAACAGGAGAGCCTACTTACCTTACTACTCCTAGCAAAAACGGAGACATAGTTTACCCTTTAATATCTCATACTAGAGGGTTTGAATGGAGTGAGAATGATGGGTTTCATATAATACAATCTGACGAGGAGATAACAGCTTCAGATGCTATTGAGTCTACTGACAGATTGAACAACGCAGACTTAAAACCATCGATAAAGGTTGAAAGAATATTTGAAGCTATAGAAAGTCAATTTCCTTCTATACAGTTTAATAAAGAGTGTCTTTTTGGTACTCCTAATGGAAACCTTCAAACTACAGAATTAAAAGTTACTAATCAAGCGACATCTTCAGGTG
>JAAEPJ010000109.1 GCA_024222485.1 bacterium
AATAACAGATCGTTCCTGTTTATCAAGTTTAGAAATAAGTTTAATTCTTTCGGCTACACTTTTATCTTCTGTAAAAATTTCTTCTGGGATACTCTTTTCATTAAGATTTATAAATTGATCCACAGTCATATTAAAAAAATCAGCTAATTTTTTGATTGAATTTATAGATAAATCCCTTTCTCCACTTTCAACTCTAGAATAATTAGATGCATGCATATTAAGCAAGTCTGCAATTTGTTTTTGACTCATTCCATGCTTCTCTCTTAGAGGCTTAATAATATATCCTATATGTTTCATTCTATTTTGGATAAAATTCAAAGAAATATTTCTATAAATACACATAACAAATTTAATTAAAAAATTAATTAAAAAACTTTTAAAATATTTAATTGCTTCATTGATAATATATACATAATTTTAATTCATATCAAAAAAACATATATTTTTAAATAAGCTAAAATCATGAGCATCCAAGAAATCAAACAAAGCCTAACCATAAGAGAAGTATTAAATTATTACGGCTTATCACCGAATAAAAACAAAATGCTCAATTGCCCCTTCCATGAAGACAAAACACCAAGTATGCAAATATATGAAGAAACCGATACAGCCTATTGTTTTTCAAGCAACTGTCAATTACAAGGCAAAAGTATAGATCAGATAGATTTTATAATGCATAAAGAAGGCAGAAACAAATTTGAAGCAATATCGAAAGCCAAACAAATGCTAGGCATTCAAGAAAACAAAGAAAAGCTCATTTTAGAAAAAACCTTTGAAACATTAAGAAAAACCCAAATAAAAAGTCTCAAAGCTCAAAAGTATCTAAAAGAAAGGAAATTAAGCGAACTATCAGAAATAGGTTACAATTACAATACAATGCCAGAATTAAGAGACTGCATAATCTTCCCATTAAAAAACAAAGAAGGAAAAATAGTAAGCCTATACGGCAGAAAAATAACAAAAAGCAATGGAAAACATTATTATTTACCAAATAGGCAAGGACTATATCCTAATTATCCAAGTAAAGATATAAAAACCATAATATTAACAGAAAGTATAATAGACGCCCTAACCATAAAACAAAATACAGAATATTCAGTACTTGCACTTTATGGAACAAACGGCCTAAATAATGAACACAGCTTGGCGCTGAGCCAATTAAAAAATCTAAAAGAGATCATATTCTTCCTAGATGGCGATGAAAGCGGAAAAGCAGCAGTAGAAAAATACAGCAAAAGTATAAATCAAATAATACCAGAAGTAATGATAAGCAAAGTATTAACCCCAGAAGGAGAAGATGCAAATAGTTTACTTCAAAGCCATGAAAAAGCAATATTAAACCATTTAATAGAAAAAAGAGAAAATCTATTTGGAAAAGGAGAAGTAGTCACAGAG
>JAAEPJ010000110.1 GCA_024222485.1 bacterium
CACTTTACAAGAACTAACCATTGCACATCTCTGCTTGTCATTGTCTTGAGTCTAATAAATCCTCAGTTTCTCTTTCCTTCTGATGGCTTGCTGTTTGCTGAGTTCTCCATGGCCTGTCACGCTTGGCCCCTTGCAACGGCCTAAACCATTCAACTCTATTCTCCCTTCTTGATCTTAAGTCCACAATAAGCCGTTTGCGATTTGTTTGTACCAGATGTTGAGAGTTGACTCAGCATAGTATGCAGACATTCCAATGTGAACATTGTTTGAAGATTGAAGACAACCTTCCCGAATTGGATGATCTGTTCTCGCTGCAACTCTCATTTTGCATTTTTTGAGGTGATAAAGTTTAGTAGCGGTCAGAGCTGTTCACTTTCGCACATGAAAAACGACTGATGCGAAGGTTGACAACGAGAAATTTCTCGAGTGTCAAAAATCCGTGTGACCTCAATCCGAAAAGCACCGAAAACTTTTTCAAAAACAATTCAATTCAATAAGAGTTATACAAATGCTTATTGCGAGAAAACGGTAAGAGATATACAAAAAATAATTGCGGATTCGTTCGTTTCAGGCCAGAATTGGTCTATTCATCAAATAAAAAAAGTTCACTGGAGTGGCTCTTTAAATAACAACTTTGGCCACATGAAAACTGCCAAAAAAAATGAAATGAAAAATATTGAAAAAACAAGAGGTTCAAGGTACTCGAATGAAATTAAGGAGTTCGCAACAACCCTTCACTTTTATAGCCCAAGGGCGTACCGTTTTATAAGAAAGTCACTTCATCTCCCCCACCCTGGCACTTTCCGATCTTGGTATGTAAACATTAATTGTGACCCTGGTTTTTTCAAAAATTTGAATATGTTGAAAACCAGGTAAAAGAAGGGCAGGCTGATTGCGTAATTTTATTAGACGAGATGAGCATAAAAAAGCAGATTCAATGGGATAAAAAGAAAAATAAGTTTGTGGGTCATGTTGACTATGGAGATATAAAGGCAGAGGAAGTAGAAACTGAAGCCACAAATGCCCTTGTCTTCATGGCAGCTGGTCTCCAAAAACCATGGTTTGTTCCCATTGCCTACTTTTTAACAAATGCC
>JAAEPJ010000111.1 GCA_024222485.1 bacterium
AAGAGCGACTGGATGATGGTCTGGCCGGCATGCAGGGAGATGAACCAGAGCGGGTCGAGCTGCAGCCCCTTGTTGAGGTCCACGAGGATGTCTCCGACGGAGGAGAGCTGCTCCTCCTCGCTCTCGGCAATCTTCGTCGCCAGCAGGCGCGCCAGGATCATCTCCAGTTCCGCGCTCGCGTTGGTGGCCAACTTCGATAGGATCTTAATTGCCTCATCATAGTCCACGGTATGAGCGATGAGCTTGGCGTCGCGAGGTCGGAGACACTGGTAGAGGTAGTTGAAGCGCGCACTCTTGTGGTGCGCCCTCAACAAGGGCTCAATCCTCTGGAGCCAGTTCTTCAGGTCTGCGGCTTTACCCGACCAGATGAATGGAGTGAATTCCATCGCCGGCATCCTGATCGAGGTGTCCCTTTTCTTGGCTCCCTTGATTTTGAGGATCTTGTTCACCAGGTCCTTGGTCTTGTCCCACAGGTCTTGCTCGGCCGGCAGCAGCTCGTTCTCAAACAAGATCTCAGAGAGTTTGTCCTCGGCTTTGGTGGCCAG
>JAAEPJ010000112.1 GCA_024222485.1 bacterium
ACATCGAGTATTAGCTCTGTAGCTCATCAACTGACCGACTTAGTAGACTTGGAAGATTTGCTCGGCATTACGGGCACATTTTCAAATCGGTCAGAGAGAGCTATAATTCGACGTGCTAATTCGAATGGCCGAATGGATTTGGCACGTCGAGTATTAGCTCTGTAGCTCATCAACTGACCGACTTAGTAGACTTGGAAGATTTGCTCGGCATTACGGGCACATTTTCAAAAGTACTCAAATCAGTTGGCCGAGAGAAGGACATATCGGTCAGAGAGAGCTATTATTTGGCGTGTTAATTCGAATGGCCAAATTGTTTTGACACGTCGAATATTAGCTCTTTAGCTGAAAAGCTGACCGACTTAGAAGACTTGAAAGATTTGCTCGGCATTACGGGAAGCGAAAGGTACTTAAAAAAAAAAAAAAAAAAAAAAAATGTATGTCCGAGCTATAATTCGGCGTGATAATTCGAATGGCCGACTGGATTTTACATGTCGCGACTTAGCTCTGTAGCTCATCAACTGACCGATCTCGTCGACTTGGCAGCTTTTCTCGGCACTCCGGGC
>JAAEPJ010000113.1 GCA_024222485.1 bacterium
AACTTAGTGAAAACTTAGCCCCGTAATAAGAGTTCACCTCAATTTCTTTTAAACTACGCATTTCCCATTGAATAAAACGGTTCTGTTAGCTCTAAAACGTTGTAAACAAACGTATTACAACAGTTTTGTCCATGGGAACAGTTTAGAACATATTACACCGAAGGTTTTTTAAAGTTCCCCATGAAACTAAGTGAAATTTTTGCCCCGCAATAAGAGTTTACCTTAACTTCTTATAAAATACGCCTTTCGCACGGAATAATACGATTCTGTTTGCTCTAAAACGTTGTAAACAAACGTGTTACAACAGTTCTATCCATGGTAACAGCCTAGAACTTATTACTTCGAGGGTTTCTTTTAGTTTCCCATGAAACCGAGTGAAAATTTAGCCCCGCAATATAAGTTTACGTCAATTTCTTATAAAGTACGCCTTTCGAATGGAATAAAAGGATTCCGTTTGCTCTAAAACGTTGTAAACATACGTATTACAACAGTTCTGTCCATGGGAACAACCTAGAACTTATAACTTCAACGGTTTCTTATAGTCTCCCATGAAACTTAGTGAAAACTTAGCCCCGCAATAAGAGTTCACCTGTATTTCTTATAAAATACGCCTTTTGAATGGTTTAAAAAAATTCCGTTTGCTCTAAAACGTTGTAAACAAACTTATTACAACAGTTCTGTCCATAGGAACAGCCTAGAACTTATTACACCAAGGGTTTCTTATAG
>JAAEPJ010000114.1 GCA_024222485.1 bacterium
ACTTCAGAATACTCAAAACGGGCATAGTTGTGTGATTATCAACAATACTTACCCAAGAACTTTTTAAGTAAGCTGAAATCGAGTATTTGAGGACCATTTCTTACAATTGTTTCAATTTTCATTTTCAAGCCAAAGGGTAGGAGCTTGTGTGATGAGGCCTTATTTAAGTATATGTGAGTATGAGTGATGAACCTTCTTATGTTTGAATTGATGAGTTGATGATGTTTATTAAATTGTTAGTCATGTGGTCTAACGTAGTTTTATGGGTACAGAGATACCTATATTGTCATTGAGAGAAGATAGCTAAATGAAAGAGTTGTGATATGAATATTATTGATATGTGAATTAGTGATGCAACATGGGCTATTGAGTTGCATTATGATATTACAGTTAAGGAGACTGGGCTTAACTGTGCTTTCGTGTTAAGTGAATCTTTTGTGCTACAGGATACCTAATTAGGTCAAACATAGGTCTTGCGTTACGGATTTTGAGAAAGAGAGAACAGATGCCCCCATTAGAGAGATTCATCATGGCTCCTCATTATTAGTTTTACGTTATGGATTGACGGAATCGGAAACAATGAAAATTGAAGTTCTTGTTTAGGCAGTTGCTTATTTTACCCCTATTGTTGACTTGTGTAATGGACACGCGTATTTAGATTAGAGAGATGTTCTTATTATTATTGTTCTGGCGTCGTCGTTAGTTGTGATTCTAGAATCGTTGTTTACTCGTTATAATTTAGCCTGAGAGAAAAGCCTTATGTAACCTTAATAATCCTTTGAACACATGGTAGTGTAAACAGTTAATCACGATTTTCATTCAAAGTAAATTAATAATTATCCAGACTTGTTTATTGTAGGCGTGTTGTTGTTGCACATAAATAGCCGTGTAATCCGTAGTGTAAGTGGAGTCGTTCTGGGGATAGACGGAGCGATTCTACATTTCGTGGAGCTCGTTGATACTTATTCTATCTGACTAAATGAAACAATTTTCCGTTGAGCTTCAC
>JAAEPJ010000115.1 GCA_024222485.1 bacterium
AGCGTCCAAGAATTACGACAAGTTTTGCTGCTGATGTCGTGTTGGTCGAACGAGCATCCAATAAATCCAACAGTTTTGCTGCTGGTGTAGTTTCGGTCGGACAAGCGTCCAATAAATACAACAGTTTTGCTGCTAACGTCGTGTTGGTCGGACAAGCGTCCAATAATTCCAATAGTTTTTGCTACGGATGTCGTGTTGGTTGGACAAGCGCCCAATAATTCCAACTGTTTTGCTGCTGATGTCGTGTGGGTTGGACAAGCGTTCAATAAATCCAACAGTTTTGCTGCTGATGTTGTGTTGGTCGGACAAGCGTCCAATAAATCCAACAGTTTTGCTGCTAACGTCGTGTTGGTCGGACAAGTGTCCAATAATTCCAACAGTTTTTGCTGCTAATTTCGTGTTGGTCGGACAAGCGTCCAATAATTCCAACAGTTTTTTGTGCTTATTTTCGTGTTCGTCGGACAAGCGTCCAATAATTCCAACAGTTTTTACTGCTATGTCGTGTTGGTCGGACAAGCGTCCAATAATTCCAACATTATGCCGTGATGTCGTGTTGGTCAGACAAGCGTCCAATAATCCCAACATTCTGCCGTGATGTCCATTCTACTGCTGATATCGTGCTGGTCGGACAAGCGTCCAATAATCCCAACAGTTTGCTGTCATGTTGCGTTGGTCGGACAAGCGTCCAATA
>JAAEPJ010000116.1 GCA_024222485.1 bacterium
ATTTTTGGAGTCAAAAAACTAAAAAAGCTTAGAAATATAGCAATATTTTTTTTACTTTTAAAATAAAAATCTATTTTTGGATTTAAAAAGTAAATTTTAAGCAACAATCAAAAAAAACTAAGCCTGTGCAGAAGCCTTTAACAAGGATTATTAAATGAAAAAGCATAATCGCCCTTCATGGGATGAATATTTCATAACAATAACAAAAGAAGTTGCCACGCGCTCAAGCTGTCTAAGACGCAAAGTAGGTGCAGTCTTAGTAAAAAATAACAGGATAATATCCACGGGATATAATGGCTCGGTTAGGAATACACCTCATTGTGAAAATGTCGGCTGTCTCCGTAATAAGTTAAATGTCGCCCCTGGAACACGCCATGAGCTTTGTCGTGGCTTACATGCAGAACAAAATGCACTTCTATTTGCAGCCAACTCAGGCGTTACCATAGAAGGCTCTACCGTATACTGTATGAACCAACCATGCATTCTCTGTGCAAAAATGCTGGTTCAAGCAGGAATAAAAAGAGTCGTTTATATTGAAGATTATCCAGATGATTTTGCCAAAGAAATATTTAAAGAAAGTCGAGTTAAGCTGGAAAAATTTCAAAAAAATTCTCAAAAAGTTTGACCTTAGCTCTGACTTATTATTTTTAAATAGATATAATTAATTTAGATACTTAAATCAGGAGGAATAATAAATGATTTCACGATATTCCAGACCAGAAATGTCCAAGCTTTGGACAGAGGAATATAAACTAAAAAAAATGTTAGAAGCAGAGATATATGCCTGCGAAATATTGGCAGAAAAAGGGAAAATCCCTCAAGCGTCGCTAGCAAATATTAAAAAAAATGCTAGCTTTGAGATCAAAAGGGTTAAAGAAATAGAAGAAACGACTAAACATGATGTGATAGCTTTCTTAACTGCTGTTGCAGAAAATGTCGGGGAAGACTCAAGATTTATCCATATGGGATTAACATCCTCCGATGTTTTAGATACTGCACTTGGTGCTATGATGAAAGAATCCATTGCCTTGCTGCGAACAGATATCAAAGAAATTTTAGAGGTTTTAAAAAAACGCGCTTTAGAGTTTAAAAATATTCCCATGATAGGACGCACACATGGCATTCATGCTGAACCCATGACCTTTGGCTTAAAATTGGCACTCTGGTACTCGGATATGACTCGAAATTTAGAACGCCTAGATGAGATGGAAAAACGCGTCACAATCGGTAAAATTTCCGGGGCAGTAGGCACTTTTTCAAGCCTTGATCCTTTTGTTGAAGAATATGTCTGTAAAAAAATGGGTTTAACTCCAGCCAACATTTCTACCCAAGTCCTCCAAAGAGATCGGCATGCAGAATATCTTAATACTTTAGCATTAATTGCTGGAACGATTGAAAAAGCCTCAACGGAACTTAGAAACCTTCAACGCACTGATATCAGGGAAGTAGAAGAAAACTTCTCAAAAGGACAAAAAGGTTCCTCTGCCATGCCACATAAAAAAAATCCTATTTCAAGTGAAAATATGACAGGACTAGCACGAGTTATTCGTGCTAATGCTGTTGTAGGGATGGAAAATATTGCTCTCTGGCATGAACGAGATATCTCACATTCATCTGCAGAAAGAGTCGTCTTACCAGATAGTTCCATTTTACTAGACTACATCTTACAACGCTTTAAACGCGTAGTCGGAAACCTTGTAATCTATGAAGAGACTATGCAAAAAAATATGTTTAAAACACAAGGACTTTTTTTCTCTCAGAGATTAATGTTAGCATTGGTCGAAAAAGGAATAACGAGAGAAGATGCCTATGTCTTAGTCCAAAAAAATAGCATGAAATCATGGGATAAACAAGAACCACTAAAAAATTTAGTCCTTAATGACAAAGACATTATGAACCTAATATCAGAGAAAGAATTATCTTCCGTATTTAGTATTGATCACTATTTAAGGAATGTAGATAAAATATATCAAAGGTTAGGTTTAATATAAAATTAATAATAAAACTTATTTTTGAATTTTAAACTAAAAAAATATATACTTTAAAATTCGTGCGTAAATAAAGTTCATCTTGGGATAAAAGTCTGTCTCAAGGATATACGCATTTATATTAAAATAAATATTCTAGAGATAGGAACCTATCTCTAAGACTTAGGAGCATAAAATGGCAACATTAGTTGTAGTAGGAACACAATGGGGTGACGAAGGCAAAGGAAAAATCGTTCACCTTTTATCCAAGAAATCAAATTATATTGTTCGCTATCAAGGTGGAAACAATGCAGGACATACTGTAATTTTTGATGATAAAAAATTCGTATTACATTTAATTCCTTCTGGTATTTTAGAACCCGCTAAAAAAGCTGTAATCGCAAATGGTGTAGTCGTAGATCCTTCTTCAATCATGGAAGAAATAGAATTTTTAGAAAAAAAAGATATTGAAGTCAATGGCAGGCTTTTTATTAGCGATGCAGCTCATGTAATCTTGCCCTATCATCGCTATATTGATACTTGGATTGAACAACAAAAATTAGAAGAACATAAAATTGGAACAACAAAAAAAGGCATTGGACCTACTTATGCAGATAAGGTCGATCGTATTGGGATTCGTATTGCAGATTATATTGATGATGAAATTTTTGATGAAATTTTAGAACGAAATCTGGCGGAAAAAAAAGTAATATTAGAAACTTTCTGCAGTATTGAAGATATCAGACAAGAAGTTTATAATGACAGAGAAAGAGTCATTGAAAGACTGCGTACTTTTGTCACCAATACAAGTGTTCTTTTAAATAATGTGATCAATGAAAAACAAAATATTATTTTCGAAAGTGCCCAAGGCACTATGCTTGATGTTGACTTTGGCACATACCCATTTGTCACATCATCCAACCCCTTATCTGGAGGGTGTTGTGTGGGTGCTGGTGTTCCCCCGAATAAGATCGACTCAATTTTAGGCATTGTTAAAGCCTATACAACGCGTGTAGGCGAAGGTCCTTTCCCTACAGAACTATTTGATGAACTTGGTGCTCAAATAGCAGACATAGGCAAAGAAGTTGGCTCTACAACTGGCAGACCTCGTCGTTGTGGATGGTTTGATGCTGTTGTTGTTAGATATAGTGTGATGGTCAATGGAGTTAATGCTCTTGCATTAACAAAACTGGATGTACTAGATAGTCTGTCCGAAATAAAAATCTGTACTGGCTATAAATACAAAGATGAGATTTTAAATTACATTCCATCAGGAAGATCCGTTTACAAAAATATTGAACCACAATATATAACTATGCCAGGCTGGGAATCATCAACCCAAGGCATTGGATCCTATGAAGAATTACCAGAAAATGCCAAAAAATACTTAACAAAACTGGAAGAATTGGTTAACTGTAAAATAGCCATAGTCTCTATGGGGAGAAGCCGAGAAGAAACAATCATCTCAGATGACTGTATCTTAGACTTTTCTTTTGGAAAACAATAAAAAAGTTATAAATAGAAAGTTAATTGATAAATAAAGTGTGATCGATCTTCCCTTCTGAAATCATTAAATTAACATCTCTCACAATTTTACTCTGCATTTGTAAAACGGCTTCAGCTGAGATACTGTTTAAATCTTGGTTTTTCTTAAGCTCTTTTTTAATATATAATTTTCTATCCTCACTTAAAGCATCAAAAAACTTATCCAAAACTTCAGGCTTAAGCCCCAAAAATGCAACACCTAAAATATGCTCATTATGTTGTTTTAAAATCTCAAAAAGCAATTTAGGCGAAAGCTGAACCAAATCAATAAACTTAATCTTTTTTACTTTTTGATCTGCATTCAATTTTGATCTTTTTCTATCAAGCTCAGCAATTTTCTCTAAAACCCCTGAAATATCGCTACCGACTCTATCTACCACTATCTGCTCATTTGTATCATTAAAAAAACTTGACTCCTCTATGGTAGAAGCTGAAATATTATGATCAGAATTAATAACTGATTCAGGCGCAAGTAGAATATTTTTCTTGGCAAGCTCTCTATTAGCCATAATAAGCTGCTCTAGCCGCCTATTCATATTAACCATAAATATCAAAAACAAAACAATTACAACTGAAAAAATTAGCAAAATAACTAATCCAAAACCTATAGCAAATACATAAACTTTATTCTCGAGAATGCCCTTACCCGTTTTCTCAATAACAAAATGTTCAGAAAATGGAATCTGCAAAATTTTCACAGTATCACCATCTTGTTTATCAAGTCCCAGTTGCATAAAAATAACAGATTTAATAAAATTGATATCTTGTTCTAAAAATTTATGCTCATCGATAGATAAAATAATTTTAATATTAGAACCGACTTCAACATCTGCAAGATAGTCAAAACCAGAGTAATATTGATCAAAAAACTGGTCAATGCGTGCTGAATATTTCGATTCATTCCTTATTTCTGAAAATAAATACCCAGTTGCAAAAGAAAAAACAAAAAGAAAAAATATTTTTCTAATAGTCATAAAAAACCTCAATAGCAAAAAATTCTTAAACTTTATAATATCCTAATTATGTAGTTCTAACCAAGAAAAAATATCTCTAATCACCTTATAATCTGTCAGGAACTCCATACCGTGCTTATTTACATAATAAAATTTAACCCTGAATGAATTACTCCCTGACAAATAAGTAATATAATCTAAACAAGTTTGATAAGAATAGTCATCCTCTTCTGATGCCATAAACATAATCGGACGGTTACCATAACTTAGAATAGCTGATCTTGTAGAAACTGCCCCATACTCTCTCCCAGGAGAAATAAGCACAACTTCTTTAATATTTTTATTACTCACTGCATAAATGAGTGCAATATTAGCACCTAACCCAGCCCCAACTAAAATAATTCTATTAGTATTAATCT
Source organism: bacterium (assembly GCA_024222485.1). Lineage (GTDB taxonomy): Bacteria > RUG730 > RUG730 > RUG730 > JAAEPJ01 > JAAEPJ01. The sequence goes on from JAAEPJ010000116.1 coordinate 4,885, forward strand.
GCGTTTGGTAATTGAGTTCCAAATACATTAAAATAGCATCTAAATCTCGTAGCAAAATTCCTGTTGCATAACGGCTTTTTTTTCGCCAAAGCTTTCTAGTCCCACGATGCTCTTTCCCATATTCAAAAACACGAGGGACATATCCTAAAAATCCCCAACCTTTATCCAACAACTTATCTTTAAAAAGTTTCCATTGTTCAAGGTCACTATCTTTATCCGATATCAAAATAACAAAAGGGTCATTCTCTTGTCCATTGTGATAAACAACTTCAATTTCAGTTTTATCAAAAGATGGAACGATTATCTCAACCTCTGCAAATAAAAAATTAAAAGTACTTAATAATATTACAATCCATCTGAACAAAACCCTAAAAAATTTTACCATAAATAATCAACACCCCTAGAATAATTAAAAGTATACCCAGCACTTTCTGGATAGAACCTAAATATTTATTTATATACTTTAGTCTTGTGATAAAAAAGTTCGCAAAAATTCCCGTAATAAAAAAGGGGACTGAAAGACCTAAGGAATAAGTAGACAAAAAAATAACTGCTTTAGAAACTGTTTCCTCGCTAGAAGCCATTGCTAAAATACTTGCTAAAATAGGTCCCACACAGGGAGTCCAGCCTAAAGCAAAAATTACTCCTATCAAAAAACTGCCTGTACTCTTTGAAGGCTGAAAATTAACTTTTTTAGATTTACTTAAAAATTTTAACTTGATAATATCCAATAAGGTTAATCCAAAAAAAATAATTATTGAGCCTGAAGCAATGTGTAAGATTTTTTTATTATAAAAAAAGAATGCAAATAAATATTGAGCGAAAACACCCAATAAAATAAATACTAAACTGAACCCTAAAACAAACCACAAGATTTTCAGCAAAATATATGTTCGGTGAACCTTATTCTCCTGCAAATCCTGCACAGATGAACCAGTGATCAGAGAGATATAAACTGCAAAAAGTGGCAGCACGCAAGGAGAAAAAAAGCTCAAAAATCCTGCGATAAAAGCCGTCCAAATATTTAAATTAGACATCTTAAATTCACCTCTATAGTTTTATACTTGCTTAGTGACAGACCCTATTTTTCTATAACCTTAAACTCTACACCTTTCCTTAACTTTTAACAGATAAAAGTTCTTTAATTTCCCCTTCAAAAACCTCAAAGCTTTCATACCCAACATGCTTTTTACTAATATTCCCTGACTTATCAATAATAAATGCTGTAGGAATACCAGAAATTCCACCATACTTAGAAATAATCTCTTCATTCCCCATTACCACTGTGTATTTAATTTCATATTGCTCCATAAACTTAGTTACACCCTCAACCCCGTCACGGTCAAGAGAAACCCCAACGATTTCTAGACCTTCTGATTGATATTGTTCATAAAGAGCATTAAAAACCGGAACTTGCTGACGACATGGTGGACACCAAGTCGCCCAAAAATCTACAATCACAACTTTACCAGCGAACTCAGAAAGCGAAAAAACAGAACCTGTTCCAACATTATTTAAAGTAAAATTATAAGTATCACTCCACCCATCAGGAATAATAATCTCCTCTGCGACAACGACCTTAATTTTTTGCTCAATCTGCTCAGGTTTATCATACGAAGGCTTACGACTGGCTCCCCACCACGAATAAATAAGCACACCTGTTACTAGAACGGATAAAATTCCTAATACTAATTTTCTCATAATAATCACCCCTTTTTTGATAATTAATAAAATAATTCTATAAATACTTAAAGTAATCTATCGTCTTTTTAAGGCCTGCTTCAATTCCAACAACTGGAGTCCAATCAAGAATATTCTGAGCGCGTGTAATATTTGGACATCTTAGCTTTGGGTCGTCTTCTGGTAAGTCTTGATAAACAAATTTACCTTCTGACCCTACAATATCTTTAATATAAAAAGCTAGATCTTTGAGCGTCATTTCATTAGGGTTTCCTAGGTTAACAGGCATACTCTCATCTGAGATCAAAAGCTGATAAATCCCCCGGACAAGATCACTTACATAACAAAAACTGCGCGTCTGACTCCCATCACCATAAACAGTAATATCTTGATGCTTAAGTGCCTGATTAATAAAGTTTGGCATTGCTCGTCCATCATCTGGCATCATCCTTTCGCCATAAGTATTAAAAATCCTCACAATTCGAGTTTTAAGTCCATGATAGTTATGGTAAGCCATGGTCACAGCTTCCGCATATCTTTTAGCCTCATCATATACTGATCTTGGACCAGTTGAGCTGACATTTCCCCAATAACTTTCATTCTGTGGATGTTCAAGCGGATCGCCATAAACCTCAGATGTTGATGCTAATAAAAACAAAGCATTATTTTTCTTTGCTAAATCTAATAAATTATGCGTAGCATACGATCCGGCCTTTAAAGTATCAAATGGATATTTTAGATAGTACACAGGGCTTGCAGGAGATGCAAAATGTAAAACGGCATCAATTTCTAGATCTAAGGGTTCTGAAATATCATGTTTAATAAACTTGAACTTTTGATTGTCCTTTAAATGTTCAATATTTTTTTTCGACCCAGTAATCAGACTATCGACACAAACAACCTCATCGCCCTTTCCTAAAAAATAATCACATAAATGTGAACCAATAAATCCTGATCCCCCTGCAATTAAAACTTTCATTTTTCATTCCCTACTACTTTTTCTAAATGTTCTTTGGCCAATTTATGACTGGGCTTTACTTCTAAAGTTTTTTCATAAAAAATCTTAGCACTATCCAATTCATTCAAAACCTCATAACTTAAAGCTAAATTATAAGTTGCTTCAAAATTACTTTCTTCTTGAGCGACAATTTTTTGGAACAATTCAATCGCTTTCTGAAATTTTTTATTCAAAAAATAAAACTTACCAAGCTCTAACACATCTTGCACATCCTTCATGTCAATCACCACTCCTTTACCTAACAACAAAAAAATAAAAATATATTATTATCTAATATAACACTTTAGTTTAAAATTTTCTAAGTTATCTTTACAGTTTCTTAAATTTTTCAATATTATTCCGCTCACCAATTATTAAAAGAGAGTCACCCTCTTCTAAAACATCATCAGCCATTGGATTAATATTTAGATCTTCTTTAAAATCAGTCTCTCCGTCCTCATTTAAAATTGGAATTTTTCGTCTAATAGCGACCACGCTAAGTCCAAATTTATGCCTAATATCTGCATCAATCAATGTTTTTCCCGTAAACTTTTTAGATACGACAATTTCCGCCATTCTATAATCATCAGCAAAATTAATCATATCCAAAATATTAGAAGAAACAAGCGATTTTGCCAATTTCTCAGCTTCATCTCTTTCAGGAAAAACAATTTTATCTGCACCAACTTTCATCAAAACATCTGCATGAAGACTGGAATTAGCCTTAGCAATCACTTTCTTCACTCCAATATTTTTTAAAATCATAGTAATTAAAATACTTGCTTCTAAATTTTCTCCAATAGTAACAACTGCTACATCAAAATTATGAAAGTCCAGTTGTCTTAAAATTTTTTCATCGCTAGCATCAGCCTGAACAACTTTGCTAATATATTCAGACACTGTATTCGCTTTCTGTTCTTCTTTTTCAATCGCCACCAGCTCACATTTTTCGCTTGCTAATGACCGCACCATATTCTGACCAAAAATCCCCAAACCAATCACACCAATTTGTTTTTTAAACTTAATCATTTTTTTATCCTATAATGATTTTTTCCTCAGGATACTTATAATTTAATCCTTTGTAATTAACAAAAAAACCCGAAACAATCAAAAGTGGTGCTATTCGACCTGTTAACATTAACACCATTAATAATATTTTACTACAATTCGATAAATCTTCAGTAATCCCACAAGATAAACCAACAGTTCCAAATGCTGAAACAATCTCAAATAACCCAGATTTAAAGCTACAATTTTCGACTAGCATTAATGTTAAAGTAAATACTGCAATAATTATTAAAGCAGAAAAAAATAACACCCACGCTCTTTCTATAATTTTATCTTCTAACCTACGATAAAAAATCGAAACATGTTTCTCACCCTTAAACATCGCCTTAAAAGAACATAAAACAGTAACAAAAGTTGTCGTCTTAATCCCACCGCCAGTCCCTGCAGGTGATGCTCCTATAAACATTAAAATCATGCATAAAAATAAATTAAAATTCGTATAATTATTCACACTAACAATATTAAACCCAGCAGTTCTTGCTGTTACAGAATGGAAAAATGAAGTCAAAATTTTACTAAACAAAGGGAAGTTCCCAATCGTTGCCGTATTGGAATACTCCATTATAAAAAACATAATGAAAGGGAGTAAAATAAAATAAAGACTAAAGTAAAGGACAAACTTAGAATGATAACTTATCTTCTTAAATTTGCGGTAGTTTATTAAATCATAAAGCACCACAAAGCCTATTCCACCTAAAATAATTAAAAAAGACATGACCAAAATAGTAGAAATATGATCAGAAAACAATAGCAATCCAGTAGAAAAAAGACTAAACCCTGCATTACAAAAAGCACTAATTGCATGGAAAATAGCAAAATAAATTGATTTGGAGCCTAACAATGGGTACCAAAAATAACTTAAAAGGACTGCACCAATCGTTTCAATTACAAGCGTGATCAAAATGACATATTTGACAAAACCCATCAAATCATCCATTGATAGTCGCCCTATTGAAGACTGTGTTGCTAGTTTTTGGCTGATACTGAGCCGTTTCTTGATTAAAGCCAACATCAAGACAGCTATAGTCATATAACCAAGTCCACCAATTTGAATCAAAAATAAAATAACGAGTTGTCCGGGAAATGTAAAATAAGTACCAATATTAACAGTCGTAAGACCTGTAACACAAACACTAGAAAAAGCAGTAAACAGTGTATCCACAAAAGAATATGCGATATCAGGCTGTCGCATAAAAGAGAAGCTAAGTAAAGAGGCACCAATAAAAATGATGCTAAGGAATCCGGCTATTAGCTTAATAGCCGGATTCTCGTTTTTATTCATAAGTTTAGGAACCTATTGCTTCTTTAGCTTTTTCTACTAATTTCCCAAAAGTTTCAATATCTTTAAGCGCAATTTCAGCAAGCATTTTTCTATTAATAATTACACCCGCTTTTTTCAGTCCTGAAATAAACTTACTGTAACTCATGTCATACAACCTTGCTGCGGCATTTATCCTCTGAATCCAAAGCGCACGAAAATCTCTTTTTTTCTGTTTTCTATCTCTGTAAGCATATTGTAATCCTTTCTCAACCTGCTCAACAACATGTCGCCATAAATTATTCTTACCCAAACGATAGCCTTTCGCTTGTTTAAAGTATTTCTTTTTTCTTTTTAATGTGGACATTCCACCCTTAACTCTAGGCATTAATCTTCCTCCAGATTTTAGCTATAAAGAGAGGATCCCCTCTCTCTTTTAAATTCTTATTTATACGGAATAAGCTTTTTCATATTTTTAGCATCCGCGCCAAATAATCTTCCTTCTTTTCTAAGATTTCTCATTTTTTTTGACGACTTTTTCGTCAAAATATGTCTGGCAAAAGCTTTCTTTCTTTTAATCTTTCCTGACTTAGTCAAATTAAATCTCTTTTTTGCACCACTATGTGACTTAATCTTTCCCATCATTTTTCTCCCTTATTTTAATTATAAAGCCTCGGTAACGACTGAGACTCCTGCTAATTTTTTAGCTATATAAACTTTGAATACAAAAAATTACCCAAATATACACCAATGAATCCACAAATCATAGCAATAACAATCTGAAATGATCCATGTTTTTTCTCACCTTTTTTAATATTAATGCCTCCAAGCACAATCCCTGCAACCGCCATAGGAACCGGCAAAATTAAAAGTGAAGAAAAAGAAATAATATAACCCCACTGGGTAAAAGTTAAATTTCTCATTACAAAAGATCCTTTATTTTGAGAGTCATAAAACAACCAAAACCTTCTATTTCTTAGGCACGAGCATTAAAAGCATTGAGTTCCCAGATAAAGGAGACCTCTCCTCAACATCACAGATATCCTCATTCATTTTAACAACTTTCTCCAAAATTTCCCGCCCCTTTTCCGTGTGTAACCTTTGCCTCCCAAAAAATCGCATAACAACCTTGACCTTGTCTTTGTTATCGATAAATTTTCTCAGGTTCTTCATTTTAACTTCAAGATCATGGACATCTATATTTGGTTTAAGTTGAATCTCTTTTAACGAAACATTTTTCTGTTTTTTCTTATTCTTTTTCTTTTGTTTCTCTTGCTCATATATATATTTGCCATAATCAATAATTTTGGCAACAGGAGGTATTGCTTTATCCGCAATAATAACGAGATCCAGACCTCTTCCCTTAGCTTCTTTTAAAGCGTCCTCTTTAGAAATAATACCAAGCATTTCACCTTCACCAGTCACAACCCGCATTTCAGGAAAATAAATTCTTTCATTCATCAAAACTTTATCTCGTTTTTGACCTTTTTGTCTAAAATCTTTCCTACTTATTGTAGTCTCCTCCTATAGATAGTTTGTTATCAATAAATGACTTTAGTTAGTTTGTAACTCTCTTACTTTTCTTCAGTTATTATATAACGAACTTATATTATATCCCAAACCTTTTAAAACCAATAAAGACGACCTCGCTAACATACAAGATCGTCTTTATTATAAATAATGTGCCACAATACAGCTTAAAATTATAATAAAAACCTTTTTGCCTGTTTGCTGAAGGTGAAGACCTTTGCCTTACTTGTAAGGATAGAAACATCAAACTTAGTGTCTCTATAGTAAAATAGACTTATACCCTAATCTAAAACATCTGTCAAGAAATTTATTTAATTAATCATTAAAAAGGTATGCAATCCCTTTCTTAACCTGATTTTTTATCTTGCTCTTCTTAAGCTCAGTTAGATTAGCTGCGCCACCAATGCTAAATGCTCGCGACTTGATTCCACAAAACCCCAAAATATCTTTTTTTATATTCCGTAAACTTCTATTGGATGCCAGCAACCAAATAAAAAACTTAGGTGCTCCTGTATTTGTAAAAATAACAGCCTTTCTCCCTTTAAGAAGACCAAAATACATCCCTCTTTTATTAAACCTAAATCCAAAACCCTTAACCAAAACTCTATCAAACAATCCCTTTAAAATAGCAGGCATATTCTGCCACCAAGTAGGATAAATAAAAATAAGCTTATTAGCAGCAGAAATCTTTAATTGAATTTCTTTATTTTCTAAAGAGAGTTCATCATGACCACTACTATAATGCTCTTTCGGCAGAAGGAGTGGATTATAATTCATCTCATATAAGTCTAAAACCTCAAATTCCCTCCCTAAATTATCCAACCTTTCACAGGTATTTTTTAAAAAACAACCCGAAAATCCATCTTTATTAGGATGTGCATAAAAGATTAAAACTTTATCCATTGACTCACTCCTTATGCCTACTTTTTTTTGCTATTATTTCAATAAGTTCCGCTAAACTCGTGAGATCAAGAATCTTATTGTCACGCGCTCTCACAGCAATGCTACCATTCTCAACCTCTTTTTCTCCAAGAACAATCATATAGGGTATCTTATCAAGCTGTGCTTCTCTAATCTTATACCCCAATTTTGCTGATTGTAACTTAAGTTTAGCCCTAACACCACTTGAAACAAGCTTATCACAAATAATTCGAGCATACTCATTCTGCTTATCTGTCACCGTTAAAACACGAACTTGCTCTGGTGCAAGCCACACAGGAAATGCCCCATTATAATGCTCGATCAAAATACCAAAAAATCTTTCAATAGACCCTAAAAGTGCCCGATGAATCATAAATGGTCGATGTTTTTCTCCATCATTGCCAATATAGATCATATCAAACCTTTCCGGTAAATTAAAATCAAACTGGATAGTAGAACACTGCCATTCACGACCAATTGCATCCTTAATCTTAACATCAATCTTAGGTCCGTAAAATGCACCGCCCCCTTCATCAACCTCATAATCAAGACCAAATGCTTTAATGGAATTCTCAAGTGCTTGCTCAGCCTGAACCCATCGCTCTTTCTCCCCTACAAACTTTTGGGAAGGTCTAGTCGATAAAAATATTTTATACTCAGAAAAACCAAATTTCCTAAGCATATCAAGACAAAACTCTAAAACACGCTTAATTTCACCCTCCATCTGCATAGCCGTACAAACAATATGTGCATCATCCTGTGTAAAACCCCTTGCACGCATCAAGCCATGCAAAACTCCACTTTTTTCATAACGATAAACTGTGCCCAACTCTGCCCACCTAAGCGGTAAATCTCTAAAGGAGTATAGAGTACTCTTATAAATTAAAATATGAAAAGGACAGTTCATTGGTCGAATAAAATAATCCTGAGAATCCACCTGCATTGCTGAATACATATTTTCATTATAAAAGCCTAAATGCCCGCTAGTATCCCAAAGCTGTGCCTTCCCTAAATGAGGGGTATAAAGAAGCTCGTAGCCAGCTTTAAAATGTTCGTCTTTCCAAAAGGTCTCAAGCAAATGACGAATATGTGCCCCCTTAGGATGCCATAAAACTAAACCTGAACCAGCCTCATCATTAATACTAAAAAGATCTAAATGTTTCCCAATGACCCGATGATCCCGCTTTCTAGCTTCCTCTAAAAACGCTAAATGTGCTACCAAATCTTCTTTCGTAGTAAATGCTGTTCCGTAAATACGCTGCAACATCGGTTTTTTTTCATCCCCACGCCAATAAGCTCCAGCAATGCTCAATAGTTTAAAATGTTTAAGCTTTGTCGAATACCTCAGATGCGGACCACGACAAAGATCAACAAAGTCACCATTCTGATAAAAAGTTACCTCATCATCAGGCAAATCATTAACCAGCTCAACTTTATATTGCTCATTTTGTTCTTCCAGATACCTAATCGCCTCTGCTTTTGACCGTGTAAAAGTCTCAAATTTCTGATTGGATTTAGCAATTTTTTTCATCTCAGCTTCGATTTTTCCAAAATCTTCTGGGACCAGCTGTTCTGACATATCAAAATCATAATAGAATCCATTTTCAATAGCCGGACCAATACCCAGCTTCGTTTCAGGATAAAGTTTTTTTACTGCCGCAGCTAGAATATGTGAAGCAGAATGTCTTAAAATTTCTAAATCATTATTTTGCATTTTCATCGCCTTTGTAATTTTCTTATTTTAATTTTAAATAAATCTAACCAACTTTTTTTATTCCAAAAAATAAAAAATAGCAAAGCTATAGCGTTAATGTATGCGTTAAACCCAAAACAGCAGAAATGGAAAACAACAAAACGCTTATTTTGCTGACAAATATTTAACTATACTCCGTACAGCAGCCTTCCCTGCCCCCATAGCGGCAATAACCGTTGCGGCTCCAGTCGTGATATCTCCTCCTGCAAAGACACCCGCAACACTTGTTTGCATGTTTTCATCTATTACAATATGTTGTTTTTTATTAAGCGTAACTCCTAAGCATTTTGCCAAGGTAGGATTAGAGCTCTGACCAATAGCAACCACTGCCGTATCAACATCAATAACCTCAGACTCACCTGTTTGCTTAGGCATCTTCCTACCGAGATTATCAACTTCATCCGTAAGCACCATTTTAGCAACCTTTACGCCTTTAAGCTTTCCTGCATTATCACCAATGAACTCAAGTGGAGTCATTAAAAATTTAAAAATAACACCCTCATCTCCAGCATGACTCATTTCTTCATGCCTAGCAGGAACCTCATCTTCTGTCCTTCGGTATACGATATAAACTGTCTTAAAACCTATCCTACGCAATGTTCTTGCCGAATCCATTGCAACATCCCCTGCACCAATGACTAAAGCTCGATCGCCAATATTAATCGGGTTATCAACTAAAGCAGAATTACCTGCATTCATAAGAGTAACTCTAGTTAAAAAATCATTGGCTGTATAAATACCACTTAAGTCCTCATTGGGAATATTTAAAGAATAGGGAGCACCAGCACCAGTTGAAACAAAAAATGCCTCAAAACCTAATTCTTTTAAATCATGCAAAGTAAGAGTCTTTCCTATCGCAGTATTTGTTTTAAATTTAACCCCTAAACTTTTTAAGTATTCGATTTCGGAGCTTAATATCTCAGCAGGCAACCTAAATATTGGAATTCCATAACTTAAAACGCCCCCCAAAGCATGCCAAGCCTCAAATACTGTAACATTATACCCCATTTTAGCACAGTCCCCTGCACAGGCAAGCCCTGCTGGGCCTGAACCAAAAATCGCTACTTTTTTTACTGACGACACGCTATCTCCAGTATGCGTAACGGATTCTTTTTCTTCTAAGCTATGCTTTAACTTAATACCGCAGGAGGCCTCCAGCTCACAGGGTTCCTTCACATTCTTGCGTGCCCAATCTGCGACAAAACGCTCTAGGTTCCCAATAGCAACAGGTTCACCCTTAATGCCTACGATACAACTACCTTCACATTGTTTTTCCTGAGAACAAACACGACCGGTAACACCAGGCAAAGCATTTCTATTTGTAATAACCTGATAGGCTGCTTTAAAATCTCTCTCCGCAATTTTTTTAATAAAACCCGGAATATCAATACTTACAGGACAACCACCCATACAAAGCGGGTTTTTACAATGCAAGCATCTCTTAGCTTCTAAAATAGCTTCCTCTTCCGTGTAGCCTAATGTTACTTCATCAAAATTATTCGCCCTTATTTTAGGATCTTGCTCCCTCATTGATTGTCTTTTTTTCATTTACATTCACCTTCAACATTATCTAAGGATTCTTTCTCCTTAGCCCTATAAGCATGTCACCTTGTAGTGATCTTGCAAAATCTAAGCCAGAGGCTTCAAATTTTAGATCATCAAAACAACTAAAACCTTAATAATTTCAAAAATAAAAACAAAGCTCCCTAAACCAAACGACAGTCATCTTATGACAACTCAAAAGTATCTCTGTATTTTTTTATTTAGTTTACAAAAAAATTACGACTAATTAAAGAAAAGGTTTTTCTTGACAGAAAAATTCAAATAAATAAGATCATAAAGGAAAGGAAATGATTTATCTTTATTAAAATTATTCTCCTTATATTAAACAGCTTCGTTAAAATTACTATAATACATAATTTCATTAGCAATATCCTTGTTAAGAAGAAATTCTATTTGGAGAACTGTCGAAGTTAAAATTATAGTTTCAAAACCTTGTAAAAAAATAAAAGGGAAAAACATGAAAATCCTCTTAACAGGCGGAGCTGGATTTATTGGCTCAAATGTTGCAGATGCCTATATCGAGCTAGGACATGAAGTCTGGATTCTAGATAACTTATCAACAGGCAGCAAAAATAATATTAATAAAAAAGCAAAGTTTATTGAAATGGATATCCGTAGTAGCGAGCTTGAAAATATAATAAAAACGAAAAACTTTGACATAATTAACCACCATGCAGCCCAGATTGATGTCCGTAAATCTGTGCAAAACCCGCTCTATGATGCAGATATTAATATTCTTGGTAGCTTAAATATCTACCAAAATGCACATAAATATGGCGTAAAAAAAGTTATATTTATCTCAAGTGGTGGTGCAATCTATGGTGAATGCCTGAAGCCAAAAACAGAAAATGACACAAAAACACCACTATCACCCTATGGAGTTGCTAAATACAGTAATGAATTTTACCTCGATTTCTATAGCAAAATCCATCGCTTAAAATACACGACTTTGCGTTATGCAAATGTCTATGGTCCACGCCAAAACCCTAAAGGCGAAGCTGGCGTAGTTTCAATATTTTCAACAAATATGTTAGAAAATAAACAAAGTTATATCTATGGAGATGGTTCACAAAAACGAGACTATATTTTTGTGGGTGATGTTGTAAAAGCAAACATTAAAGCCTTATCAGGATTTGATAACCAAGCTTTTAATATTGGAACAGGTATTGCAACAACGACAAGGGGGATTTATACGGCCCTCCAACAAATTTATAACTATAACAAACCCGCTGTTTATACAGATGAAAGACCCGGTGAACTTACCTGTAGCGTTTTAAACATTGATAAAATGCAAACAGAACTAGAAATTAAGCCCAAGCCATTATTAACAGGCTTACAGCTTACAGCAGAATATTACAAGGATAAAAACTAAAAATAATGACAAAAATAAAAAAACCTTGGGGTTCTGAGCTTTGGTTTGTCCATAATGAAAATTATTTAGGCAAACTAATTAAAGTGCAAAAAGGCAAAAAACTTAGTAAACAATACCATAATAAAAAAGAAGAAACTTTTTTCGCAATTAAAGGTAAATTTATTTTAGAAGTAAACAACAAAGAAATTCTAATGGAACCATATCGAGCCTATACCATCAAACCAAAAGATATTCACCGTGTTTATGCAAAATTCGAAAATGTGGAAATAATAGAAGTTTCTACTCCACAAGCTGATGACATCGTAAGAGTTGAAGATGATTATGATCGTGCATAAATAAAGTATTTTATTCAATTATCCCTCAACAAAAAACAAACAAAAATTCTTGACAACTCTAAAAAAACACGCTAAAATTAGCACTCTTAGCACTTAACTGCTTTGAGTGCTAAAATTAAAAAATAGTAATAGATACTGTAAGACCTCTACTTCTTTGATCACTTTTAAAGAGATATAAAATAATGGTTATAAAGTTAACAGAAAGAAAAAGTCATATCCTACACTTAGTAATTAAAGAATACATTAAAAATGGCAACCCTGTCAGCTCCAAATTATTATGTGAAAAATATAAACCAGGGTACTCCTCAGCGACTATCAGGAATGATTTAGCTACGCTAGAAAAAAAGGGATATCTAACACACCCATATACTTCTGCTGGGAGGATTCCCACTGATGAGGGATATCGTTATTATATTAAAGATTTAATGGAAATTCAACGGCTTACCCATGAAGAGGAGCGCCGAATAAAAAACGAATTTAACAACCAAATGATCGAACTCGATAAAGTTATGCATCAGACTTCTAAGATGTTAGCAATGGTAAGTGAATGTTCCGGCTTTACGATGGCACCTAACCTTACTGAAAGTCTTGTTGAGTATATTGAGCTTACGAAAATTGGGACTAACAAGCTTCTTGTTTTAATGGTCACAGAAGAGGGGCTTGTTAAACATCGTATCATTCAATGCTCCGAGGATTTAACACAGATAAAAATCAAGCAAATTTCAAAAATTATTAACAAACGATTACATGGGAAGAAAATATCAGAGGTTAAAAAAAATATCTTAAATATTTTAGAAACAGAAAAATATGAACAAGAACTAATTTTTAATATTGCACAAGATCTAACCAATGAGTTATTTAATCTAGTAGATGAGAATAACTTCTTTTTTGAAGAGTCACCTAACTTTTTAGGAAATGTTGATATTGATGAAGAAACTTATGAACTAGTCAAGCAAAAAGAAGTTATGCATAATATTTTAGAAAATGTAAAAAATACAAAACAAGGCGTAAAAATTCTGATTGGAAATGACTCTCCTCTTAAAAATTGTAGCCTAATCACTAGCGCTTATAAACTAGGCGAAAATAGTGTTGGCGTCCTTGGAATTATTGGTCCTAAACGCATGAAGTATTCAAAAATGGTTAGCTTAGTTGACTATATTTCTAAAATGTTTGATAAGTAATCAAAATTACTTATCCTTCAAATAGAGAGAATCATTTTAATAAAAAAGGAGGCACGATTGAAAAAAAAGAAAGACAAAAAAATAGAAGAAGAAAATAAAAGCGTCAAAAAAAGTAAAAATGCTGAAAACACTGAAAAAGCACCATCTAGTGCCACATCGGAAGAGAAAGTAAGCGAGATTGACTCAATCAAGCAATTACTGGAAATTTCAAAAACGGAAGCTCAAGGTAACCAAGACAAGTTTCTGCGTTTAAATGCTGAGTTTATTAATTTTAAAAAACGCATGGAGCGAGATAAGTTAGAATTTTTAAAATATGCAAATAGTAATATTTTAAAAACACTTTTCCCTTTCATTGACAGTTTTGAACATGCCTTAAAGGCTCACCCTGAAGATGAGGGATTAACCAAACTTTTTGATTCACTGCTAGACATTCTTAAAAAAGAAGGATTAGAAAAGATCCAAGCAGTTGGAGAAAAATTTGACCATGACTTACATGATGCAATTGGCTTTGATAAAAATGAAAATTTTAAGGATGATTATATAACCTTAGAGATGCAAACAGGGTATAAACTAAAAAATAAAGTGCTAAGGCACTCAATGGTAAAGGTAAATAAAAAGTAAATAGTAATTATTATCTTCAATCAAATAGAATGCTAAAAAATAATGTTAATAAGGAGAAAAAAATGGCAAAAATAATAGGTATTGATCTAGGAACATCAAATTCAGCAGCTTCCGTACTTGAGGGTGGAAAACCAACAATCATTCCAAGTGCTGAAGGAACATCAATCGGGGGAAAATCATTTCCATCCTATGTAGCCTTTTCTAAAGAAGGTGAACTTTTAGTCGGAGAACCTGCTCGTCGCCAAGCAGTTGTAAATTCAGGAAACACCGTTCAAGCGGCAAAACGGAAAATGGGTGAAAACCATAAATTTCAAGTGGGTGGCAAAGAATATACTCCACAACAAATATCAGGTTTTATCCTTCAAAAAATTAAAAAAGATGCGGAGGCATTCTTAGGAGATACAATAGAAAAAGCAGTAGTAACAGTTCCCGCATATTTTAATGACAATCAAAGACAAGCAACTAAAGATGCAGGGACAATCGCAGGGCTTAAAATTGTCAGAATCATCAATGAACCAACAGCTGCAGCACTTTCTTATGGCCTTGATAAAGATGAAACAGAAAAGAAAGTTATGGTTTTTGACCTTGGTGGTGGAACACTTGATGTTACGATTATGGAAATGGCACATGGTGTGTTTGAAGTAAAATCTACTAGTGGAGATACTAAACTTGGCGGTACTGATATGGATTTAGCCATTATTGATTATATCGCTCAAAACTTCAAAAATGAAACAGGCATAGACTTAAAAACTGATGAAATGGCTCTCCAACGCGTAAGAGAGGCTGCTGAAAAAGCAAAAATAGAACTTTCCACGACACTGGAAACAGATATTAATTTACCTTTCATCTCTGCCGATCAAGCAGGACCAAAACATTTAAACATGAAATTTAAACGCTCAAAACTGGAAGAATTAGTCAATCCTATTGTCAAAAAATGTGAGGGACCAATAAAACAAGCAATTTCTGATGCAGGTCTTCAATTTAGCAATATTGATAATATTATTATGGTTGGTGGACCTACGCGTATGCCAATTGTGCAACAAGAAGTAGAAACTTTTGTCGGCAAAAAAGTTGAACGAGGCGTTGACCCAATGGAGTGTGTATCGATGGGCGCAGCTATTCAAGCCGGAGTTTTAACCGGTGAAGTGAAAGATGTCCTGCTTCTAGATGTTACCCCACTTTCCTTAGGTCTTGAAACCTTAGGAGGCGTTTGCACTAAATTAATTGAAAAAAATACAACCGTGCCAACTAAAAAAAGCCAAGTTTTTTCAACGGCTGCGGACAACCAAACAGCTGTAAGCATCAGGGTCTTGCAAGGTGAACGCTCAATAGCTAATGATAATGTTGAGCTTGGGAAGTTTGACCTTATTGGCATTCCTGCAGCACCAAGAGGGGTTCCACAGGTTGAAGTATCATTTGATATTGATGCTAATGGTATTATCCATGTTTCAGCAAAAGATTTAGGAACGAATAAAGAACAAAGTATCAAAATTACAGCATCATCAAAATTAAGTGAAGAAGATATCGAAAAGATGATAAAAGATGCAGATGCTTTTGCTGATGAGGACAAAAAACGCAAAGAACGAATTGAAGCTCAAAATACTGCGGAGAATTTAATTTATCAAACGGAAAAATCACTTAAAGAAAATGGTGATAAGATATCTGATGAAGAAAAAGCTGGTATTGAAACGGCTAAAACTGACCTAGCCGAAGCTTTAAAAGCAAAAGAAATTGATGTTGAAAGTGTAAAAGCTAAAACGGAAACTTTACAACAAGCATCACATAAACTAGCAGAAGCTATCTATAAAGATGCGGCGGCTGCACAAGAAGCAAGTCAATCAGAAAATGCTGATAAAGACTCAAATAATGCGGAAACTAAAGATGAGAATAAAAAAGATGATGACAATGTAGTAGATGCTGATTTTGAAGAAGGGGAAGATAAATAATCTAAGTTATTTTTTATGTAGAGGCAAGGGAGTAAAGCCTTGTCTCTACAATAAAAAAACGGAATTAAACCTTGGAAAACTTTATTATACTTGCTTAAATTTATTGAAGTGTCTTTAATCAAAAAACTTTCTATGAATAGAAAAAGACACTTCAATAAATTTAAAACAAATAGACAAAAAATGGAGCAAAAAATGTCACAAAAACAAGATTATTATAAACTTTTAGGGATTACAAAAGGTGCACAAGAAACAGAAATAAAAGCAGCCTATCGAAAAGCAGCCTTAAAGTATCACCCTGACCGCAACCCCGGAGATAAAGCAGCGGAAGAAAAATTCAAAGAACTTAATGAAGCGTATGAGGTCCTAGGTGACTCCAAAAAAAGACAGATGTATGATCAATTTGGGCATGCGGGAGTTAATGGTGCTCAAGGTGGTGGAGCAAGTGGCTTTGGTGGTGGTGGATTCTCAGGTTTTGGTGGTGGCTTTGATGCAGATATTTTCGGTGATATGTTTAGCGATATTTTTACGGGAGGTTCTAATAGGCGTACAGAAAGAAACCGCGGACCACAACAAGGTGATGATCTGCAATATCAAGTCAATGTAAACCTTTCAGAAGTCGCCTTTGGCACAGAAAAAACCATTAAAATAAACCATACGGAAAAATGTAATATTTGTAACGGCTCAGGAGCAAAAAAAGGTTCATCTCCTCAAACTTGTCCTGACTGTAACGGTGCAGGTCAAGTAAAGTTTTCACGCGGTTTTTTTTCAACTGTCCAAACCTGTCCACGCTGTCATGGACAAGGGGAAGTAATCACCAACCCCTGCACAAAATGTTCTGGAAAAGGGACTCAAAATCAAGCTAAAAATCTTAAAATGAAAATTCCAGCAGGTGCCGATACAGGCGTAACTCTTCGTCTACGCGGAGAAGGTAATGCTGGAATGAAAGGTGGACAAAGTGGAGACCTTTTTGTCATTTTAAATGTTATAAATGATACAGAGTTTGAAAGAAGGGATGCAAATCTTTACTCGCAACAAAACATCTCATTTACTCAAGCCGCTATGGGGACAGAAATTGGAGTTCCCACTATTGAAAGGAAAATGGCTAAAATGAAAATTCCCGCAGCAACTCAAACAGAAACAGTGTTTAGACTAAAAGATAAGGGCTTGCCTATCATGGGAACAAAACGGAATGGTGATCAGATGGTCAAGGTCAAAATCAAAGTACCAAAAAAATTCACCAAAGAACAAAAAAGTGCACTGATTACTTTTGCAAAAACTATGGGCGAAGAAATCGATGAATCAAGAGGGAAAGAAGGGTTTATTAAAAAAATATTTTTAAAATAACTAATAAAAATAATGCCACAATTTATCATCAAACCTATTAATATAAAAAATAATCAGATTATCTTAACGACAAAAGATGCTGACTTTCATCATATTTTTCATGTTTTACGTTTCAAAGTTGGTGATAAAATAAATTTCTTATCTCTTGAAAATATTAGCTATACAACGAGAGTAACTTCATTAACAGCCACAGAATCCGTCCTAAAAATATTACAAGAACAAATATTACAAAAAAAAGATAAATTCACCCTTTTTCAAGCCTTACCTAAGAATAAAAAAATGGATTTTATTATTGAAAAAGCGGTAGAGCTTGGTGTAGACGAAATTGTCCCCTTAATATCTCAGAATGTTATAATAAAAACGATCAAAACAACAAAACTAAACCGCTGGCAAGAAATCGCTATTGCAGCGACAAAACAATCTGGAAACCCCCTGATTCCAAAAATACATCCACCTCAAAGTTTCAGCGATGCCATCAAGAATATAAATCAAAAATCAATCAACCTAATTGGTTATGAAAACAGCAAAAATGCTTTGCCATCAGATCTCAAACAACCTCTCCCTAAAAATGACAAAAACATAGCAATCAATCTTATTATTGGCTCAGAAGGCGGTTTTACCCAAACAGAAATAGACAATGCCAAAATTATGGGATGGCAGAATTTTAGACTTAAGGGAAATATTTTACGGGCTGAAACGGCCCCAATTGTCTTAATTTCAATTATTAAATATAAGCTTGACCTACTTTGATCTTTTAGAATAACAAACTACCTACTAACTTCTAATATTCGCATCTCACTCTCTTTAAAATCACGCATACCAAACCTTGACTCTGCTTCTTTTTTTATACTGGCAGTTAATTCAAGCTGTGATTTTTTTATAATTAACTCCTTTTTCTGCTGCTCTAACTGCTGTTTTTTATCATAAGAATGCTGTATTTGATAATTAATATTAGTCACAGCATATTTCTGCCAGACATAAAATAAAATTGCACCAATACTAAAAACCAATAACAAAGCAAAAATAACAATATTTTTTAATTTCATAGTTTTTTTCCTATCGAAACAAAACTAGCACGCAATTCTTCTTTAGAAAAAGAAAAAGGAACAACACCTAAAATAGGTACTTGTGAAATCTTCTTAATAATCTCAATATTATCTGCTAGGATAACTGAATCAGCCTGAGGAGCATTATTAAAAATGATCCCTTTGATTTTTATCCTGCGTGCTTTTAAAACTTCTATGGTCATCAAAGTATGGTTAATCGAACCAAGCTTATTTAAACTAACAATTATAGTCTCAAGCTGTAAGTCTTTCGTAATATCAATAACAAAATTTTTTTGATCATAGGGGACAAGGACCCCCCCGCTACCTTCAACTAGAACAGCCTCAAAATTCTCCGCTAACTTTTTATAGCAATCTATAATATAAGTTTTATCAACTTCCCTATTTTCTAAACTCGCTGCTAAATGTGGTGATGCGGGGAATTTAAAAATATAAGGACAAATTAGCTCTTTAAATTCTTCATTTAACTCTTCCTCCATAAAATTCAAATGATACTCTAAATCCTCGGAAAAATTAATATTCCCTGTTTGCAACCATTTTTGCGTGATAACATTACCCCCCTGAGATTTGAAGTAGTCTGCAATTAATGCTGTTACAACAGTTTTTCCTGCATCAGTATCCGTTCCTGTAATAAAATAGTTATTCATTTTTATCTCCATCAATAAACCCTAACTTATCCGATTTATTCTTATTTATTTGTTTTGGTCTTTTGTGCGAAAAAGTTATTTTTGGAAGGAAAATAGAGTATTAAAACATTTATTTTTCAAATTTATATTTTCAGATAAACATTATAGATTGGTAAAATCATTATTAATATCCCGTTTAATAAACTAGGTTCTATCACTATGTCCTCGTGCAAAAATCAAATGATATGTCACTTTTATTTTACCGAATCTAGCTAAGTATTTTGATTCCAATTTTTCAACTTTTTTTTTAGTCCACAATCCTTTGATTAAACTTTTCTGATGATGTTTTGTCCCAGTATTTTTAATATACTTTAATAAATCCAGTAATGATGGATATTCTTTTTCTATAAAAGTTTCTTTCCCCTCAGCAAAAATCTGCTGATATGCTGCTAAATCTTTGAAATACTGTGCGGCTATTTTAATATTTTCCTCAGCTAAAACTTCGGCTAACTCTTTAAAAGTTTTTGGTCCAAACATAGAAACAGCAAAATAACCTTTTTGCTTAACCATATTAAGCCATTGCAAGGTAGCATTAGAGATAATAAGATCAAACTTTTCTTCAGGGTCTGCAAGAAAAGTTTCTGCATCAGCTTGAATAAACTTAAATCTATTAAGATCGGACTTCGGCACCTCAAGCATTGCCACTTCCAACATTTCCTTAGAAATGTCAATAGCTGTAACCTTTGCTTCTGAAAATTTATTTGCAAGTTTTTTAGTAAAATTACCAGGACCACAACCAAGCTCTAAAATATTTTTAGGATTTTTTATCAAAATGTAGTTTAGCAAAATATCTGCAGCGAGATCTTGAATAAAGCTATATTGCTGATAGGTTTTAGCCGCTTGCCCAAAATTTTGAGCAAGATATTTTTTCTGTATCAAAAGGAACTTACTCCTATTTGAATAGGATGAATTGGTTTATGGTCGTCATCAGCAACCGTACTATTTAAGATATCAAAACCATCTTGATTAAAAATAAGAGTATATGCGCCATAAAGACCAATCCCTTTTTCCCTCCGCAACATTTGTGACCATCCTCCGGATAAAAGAGCAATCTCACTAATCTCAAATCCCTCCGGTTCATCAACCGCAATATCTAAATCAAATAGACTGGAAGCATATCTATCATGCTCTGCAAAATAATCTTCTTGAGAAGAATAGACGGCTGATAAATAATTAAAGGCTTTGACAGATTTCGCTTTTTCTACAGCATCGCGTAACTTTGGCAAACCAAAAATTGCCAATGTACCTATAATAACAATTACAATTGCCAGCTCTACTAATGTAAAGCCTTGTCTATTTTTAAACATTCTAATCCCTTTATTTTTATATTTTTCTTACCTTGAAAAAGCCCAAGCTCTTTTGTTAAAAATTCAGCATTATTTTCACCTAACGGAATCTTATTCTTTTATCCCAAAAGATGAAAAGATCCAAAGATTATAATTAGGAAAAAAATCAATACGAAGATAACTTCCTCAATTTGAAGTTTTCATCATACACAAATATTTGAAAACGGCTAAAACAATCCAAGTAACATTAGTCTGTATTAACAAAATGCTTAGCTCGGATTAAGTCGAAAGCGCTACAGACCTGTCTTTAGCTTTTTTTAAAGCACTTTTAACAATTCCTTGTAAATTATTATCATCAAAAAATTCACAAGCGGCCTGAGTCGTACCACCCTTGGATGTTACTTTTTCTCTTAAAGTTTTAGGGTCATCACTAGAGTTAAGTAGCATAAAACCAGAACCATAAACTGTTTGGATCGCTAACTGTTTAGCAACATCTGGGCTAAGTCCCAGATCCATCCCTGCAGTTATCATTGCTTCTGCTAGATAAAAAACATAAGCCGGACCACTCCCTGAAAGTGCGGTTACAGCATCCAAATCATTTTCTGACACTTCAATTGCCAAGCCAATTGAATCCAATATTTTTCTGCTAAATTCACGGTTGGTATTATTAACTGTCTCACTGAAACTATACCCTATGGCACCTTTTGAAAAAAGTGCAGGAGTATTCGGCATTACACGCGCTATTTGGATAGGTATTTTTGTTTTAATACTTGCGACAATATTGGCAATTCTTACTCCAGCCATAATCGAAAAAATTAAGATGGATTCATGAAGATACGGCTCAATCATTCTAATCGCTTCGTTAGCATTTTGTGGTTTAACAGCTAAAACAAAAATCTCCATATTCTTTAAATTTTCCACAGAAATATCAACGGCATATTTTTCTTTTAAAAAAGCTAATCTCTCTAGATTGATATCTACACATAAAATATCCGAAGGGGAAATAAAGGCTAACAACCCTTTAATAATTGCCTCTGCCATATTCCCAGAACCAATAAAAGCTATTTTTTTGTTCATTATTTACTCCAATTTTTCAGGCAAAAACACCTCTAAAGACCTCTAAACGATTTTATAAAAGCTTAAAATCGTATCACCGTATTTTTTATCTCGATATTTTCTGAGCTTTTTTGTTTCTTCTGGAAGAATCTCTTTGATATGGTGTTGCAATAAAATCACCGTATTATCTTTTAAAAAATGACAATGATCCAATGCATCTAAAATACCCTCACAAAAATATGCAGGATAAGGTGGTCCCGCAAAAACAATATCAAATTTCTGCCGATCAAAGGCTCTTAAAAACTCAAAAACATCTGTACAAATAACCTCAGACTCATCAATCATTTTACAATAATTCAAATTCCATCTTATACAATCACACACTCTTTTATCCAGCTCAACAGAAACCAAACTTTGAGCCCCTCTTGACAAGGCCTCAATCCCTACCGCCCCTGTCCCACAAAAAAGATCAAGAAACACTGAATCTTTCAGATAAGGTGTTAAAATATCAAACATTGATTTTCTAACACGCGCTAAAATCGGGCGGGTTCCTTCACCAGGAGGACCCTTTAACATAAAGCCTTTACACTCACCTCCAATCACTCTAATCGCCATTTATTCTGCACCTAAATAAGAATCTTCCGCTAAATAATTCTTAACATAATCACTTACAGCATCTTCTGGTAAATAAAAATCATACGCACCTATCATCCTTAAAGTTTTGCTCATATCAGCTTCAGTAAAATATTGATACTTTCCCTGTAAAACATCAGGCATTTCTATATACTCAATATGCTCTTTAATATTCATGGCCATAAAAAGTGCTCCGGCCAAACGATTCCAAGAATTTGCCTGACCAGTTCCCACATTATAAATCCCACTTTTACCAACCTCAGCCAGTTTACAAACAATGGATACAGCATCTTTTACATAAATAAAATCGCGCAGCTGCTCGCCATCGCCATATTCAGGTTTATAAGACTTAAACAAAGCAATCTTTCCCGTTTCTTTAATTTGAGAATAAGCCTTATTAATCACACTACGCATCTCAGCTTTATGATTTTCATTCGGACCATAGACATTAAAAAATTTAATACCAATGACTGTATTTTTCGCATCAAAATAGCCTTGTTTGATTGCCCAAGTATCGAAAATATGCTTTGAATAACCATACATATT
Source organism: bacterium (assembly GCA_024222485.1). Taxonomy (GTDB): domain Bacteria; phylum RUG730; class RUG730; order RUG730; family JAAEPJ01; genus JAAEPJ01. The sequence continues at coordinate 27,725 of JAAEPJ010000116.1, forward strand.
AAGAGGTTTAAGTCCGGCGACTGATTTATCTGAGTATCCTTCCGCACCATCACCATAAGTAGCAGCACTTGAAGCATAAATAAATTTCACATTTTTTTTGCAACAATATTCGGCTAAAATTTTAGTGTATTCATAATTATTTTCAACCAAATAGCTCGCATTCTGTTCTTGAGTACTAGAACAAGCCCCTAAGTGATAAACAGTTTCTAGCTTAACATCATCATAAATACCATGATAAAGGTTATCTAAAAAAAGATCTTTCTCAATATAATCAATAAATTTAAGATTAACCAGATTTTTCCATTTTTCAGTCTTCCCAAGATTATCTACGATCAGAATATCGTCAATATTCTTCTGATTCAAATACCAGACCAAAGCACTCCCAATAAATCCTGCTCCACCTGTGACAATAATCATTTTACCCCTCCACAATAATAAAAATTTATACGGGCTATTCACATCATTCTGCTCAGAAATAATAATTATCAATAAACTTAAACATCCACCTTAATCTCCTGCTTAAAGATATTTTGTTTATTAATTAATATGTCTGTCGCTTCCTTCCAATTTAAAATTAAAATTCTTAAGGATAAAGTTCTGGAGATTCTCTGAAATTTAAACTGCTCAAAACGATTAATAGAGTCTAAATAATCATTAAAACTAAGCCGTCCTTGCAGGTAATATTTTTTATCCTCTTTCATGACAATCTCTGACTGCTTAACCTTATCATCTGCCGTCTCTATTAAGCTTTGCATAAGCTTAATATCCTCATAAAGATTTAACAGCTGTGTCTCTACATCATACTTATTATTCCCTGTAACCAACAAGTTCGCATCATGCGCAATTTCTGATACTTGCTCAATCGCCGCATTTTTATGATCAAAAAAACTGGTCTGGTATTCTAAGCCGACACTAAAACTCTTTTTTAAAGTATCATTATCAGAAACTGCAGCGGACACAAGCAAGCTGTCTGCTAAGTCTTCTTTACTTATTTTAAGATCTAAAAGTGAAGAATCATTAACGATCTTAAATAAATAATAAGTTCTACTATTTTCCTTAAACCCTTGATAACTTTTCAAAAAATCTGCATCAAAAATTGGTAAGTCTAAATTAAAATCAGGCACTAAATTTTCTTCTTTTTCTAAGCGTACAGACTGTTTAATGTGGTTGTAGTATTTCTTATAGTCTGTTTTTGCGGATCCTAAACTTTCCTTTTTAATTATTACTTGAATATAAGATTGCGTCAAATCACTTTTACTTACAATATTATGTTTATTTTTAGCCTGCATATTCTGATAAAGAGTTAAACTATCATCATAATTACGCTGAGCCAATTGCAAATTTGCATAGGCTAAGCTCCAAGAATAATAAAAAGTCATAAGCTCTGCTAAATACTGTTCATAGGCCTCGACAACTTGATAATAAATGACTTCATTCTCTTTATCAATTTTTTCTAATTGCAACCGATTCAATCGTCCAAAAGCATTTCTAATCAAACTTTGGCTAACAGCAATATTGGCTTTGGGATCGACATCATTTTCATGGTCATAAATATAAGATAAAGAAGTCGTTAACCCTTGATTTAGAAATAAACGGCTTAAAGATATCTTAATCGGATCTAGCTCTCCAAAAGAATAGGAACTCTTAACTGCCATTAAAAGTTCTTCACTCGGCATACCTATGAGTGGCTGATACTTTAATTGCAATTCTGCTATCAAAATTTCTTCAAACTCAGAATTCTTAGCCGTAGCTAAAATGACAAACTCCTCAATATTAAGCAACTGTTTTGCAGATACGCCAACCACTAAAATTAAAATATATAAAAATACAATAATATTTTTCATCTAAAAATCTCCAAGATCTGTCAATTCCCCAAAAACTTCTGCATTCATTAAATAAAATATTATACAAACAAAACCCTCTAAAAAAAACACCTATTTTAATTGATACTATTTTAGTATAATTTTTTATTGACTTACATTTAATTCTTAACTAAAATTTTATTCAAAAGATCATAATTTAAACTCTCTTTAAAAATAAAATACTGATTTTTTATTATAAAATAAGCTAATAGGCAAATAAAATTTTAATTTAGATTTTTTTACTTAAATTGTTTATTCTATAATAATTAAATAAATATCCCAAGGAGTAACTTAATGTTAAAAGAAAAAGTTTTAAAAGCACTGGAAAAAGTAAGACCATCACTACAAATGGATGGCGGAGACATTGAGCTAATAAGTATTAACGAAAAAACAAAAGTAGTGACAGTGAGACTACAAGGCAGCTGTAGTGGTTGCCCAATGTCTGCAATGACACTTAAACATAGTGTAGAAAAAACAATCAAGGAAGAAGTCCCAGAGGTAACAGCAGTAGAAGCTATTTAAGCATAAAAATAATAATTTAACAATAAAATTCAGTGCTAATATATTAATATTTATATTAGCACTATTAATACTGATTTTAATATAGAAAGATCTCCCTACCTAAAAAATTATTATCCTAAAGATTAGTATTTTTAATATTTCAAAAAAAGTACAACCTAAATCTTTTAAAAAAGAAAGTATCTATGAAATGCGAAACAAAAAAAACAATTTATCTTGATAATAATGCAACCACTCTTCTTGATCCACAAGTACTGGAGGTCATGCTACCATATTTAACAAATAAATTTGGAAACCCTTCAAGCTTTCATCTATTTGGACAAGAAACAAGTGACGCACTAGAGAATGCCCGTAATACAGTTGCAGATATTCTTGGAGCCACTAACAAAGAAATTTTTTTTACTTCCGGAGGGACAGAATCAAATAACTGGATACTAAAAGGAATTGCAACTGCAAATCAAAATAAAGGCAATCATATTATTACAACAGCTGTAGAACATCATGCCGTTTTAGATACATGTAAATACTTAGAAAAAAATGGCTTTCAAGTGACTTATCTTCCTGTTGATGGAACAGGTTTAGTCTCACTTGATGCCTTAAAGTCATCCCTTACAGATCAGACCATCCTTGTTTCAATAATCGCTGCTAATAATGAAGTTGGAACATTACAACCCTTAAAAGAAATCGGAGAATTCCTCAAGTCAATTTCAGATAATTCTACGGTTCGCAGAAAAATATTTTTTCATTCTGACACAATCCAACTATTGGGAAAAATGCCTTTTAATATCAAAAACTTACACCTTGATGCCGCCTCTTTTTCCGCTCATAAAATTTATGGACCAAAAGGAATAGGTGCCGCCTATATAAAGCTTGGCACTAAAATTGACCGACTTCTCCATGGCGGATATCAAGAAAAAAATCGTCGTGCCGGCACAGAAAATGTTGGAGGAATTGTAGGTTTTGGAAAAGCGTGTGAGATTATTAAATTATACGATAATAAATTAAAACAAAAACTTTACCAAGGATTATTAGATAATATTCCTGATATGTCTCTCAATGGTAGCTTAGAAAATTCTTTACCAAACACCTTAAATTTAAGTTTTAAGCATGTAGAAGGAGAGGGAATCGTTTTACTTTTAAACGCTCAAGGAATTGCCGTATCCAGTGGCTCAGCCTGTACATCAGGGTTGATAGAAACCTCTCATGTCTTAAAAGCAATGAATACAGATATCATTTGTGCTCGAGGATCAATTAGGTTTAGCCTTGGAAAAAATAATACTGAGCAAGAAATTTCTCAAGTAATAAAAATCTTGCCTCCAATCATTAAAAGGTTACGGAAAATGTCCCCTTTGCTTTAATTATCTTAAATTTATTTACCTATTTATTGCAGACTTCAAAAACTCTACTAAAGCATCAATGCTTTCTTTGCTGACAAAATAGCTTGGTAGAAATCGAATAGTTTTATCTTGCACAATATTAATGATAAACCCCTCTTTCAAAGCTTGACCGACCAAATCATCAGGCATAGTCTTAGGCTCCATGGCAATCATCAAACCAAGACCTCTCACATTATCCGTAATTTCTTTCAGTCTGCTTTTAAAATAAGCACCCATCTCATTAATATAACTCAGCTGCTCCGCTGTTAACTGTTCTAAGCCCGCTAAAGCAGCACTACATGCAACAATATTTCCACCAAAGGTCGAACCATGTGCACCATATCCAAAAATATTTTTATACTTATCATTGACAATAACAGCACCCAGTGGCAATCCAGCACCTAAGGCTTTTGCTAAAGTTACAATATCAGGCTTAATTCCATAATGCTCATACGCAAATATCTTCCCTGTACGCCCTATTCCTGTCTGGATCTCATCAACGATCAAAAGCAAGCCCTTTTCTTCACAAAAAGCGGAGAGATCTTTAACAAACTGTTTATCAGCAATATGGACTCCACCCTCACCTTGAATCAACTCGAGCATTACAGCAACAGTCTTAGCAGTTACAGCTTGTTTTACACTATTTAAGTCATTAAAAACAGCATATTTAAAACCGTCAGGAAGTGGGTCAAAACCTTGCTGAACCTTTCTCTGTCCAGTAGCTGTCAATGTTGCTAAAGTCCTGCCATGAAATGAATTGTCAAAAGTAATAATTTCATATTGATTCTCTTGGTATTTGCGTGCAAGCTTAATTGCACATTCATTGGCTTCTGCTCCACTATTAACAAAAAATATCTTGCTACCTCCACCATAAAATCCATTCAATTTTTCTGCAAGACTTATCTGTGATTCTGTATAAAACAAGTTAGATACATGAATAAGTTTTTCTACTTGCTCTTTAATTGCATCATTAATTTTCAAATTATTATGCCCATAAACTGAAACGGAGATCCCTGTCAAAAAATCAAGATATTTATTCCCTTGATCATCAAAAAGATATTCACCTTCTGCTCTTACAAAACAGACAGGCAACCTTTTATAAGTCCCTAAAATATTATTCCCATCTTTTGCTATAAAGTTTTTCATTGTTAGATCCCTCTAATCGTAAACAGTTGACAAATATATCCTAATTTTTTATTGCTGTAATCTTAATCATAAAAAATAATCTTGCTTTAACTGTTACTTCCTCAATTGCTAACCTAAAATTATCAAGCACGCCACTATTAAAGAAGAGGCGTGCTTGATAATTTTGAATGTTAATTCCTTAAATTATCGCTTTCTTTGTAAAACCTTTTTAACAGCCTTAACAACCTCAACATCAGTAAGACCATATTGAGCTAAAAGACCATATGGTAAACCTGACTCACCAAAACAATCTTGCATTCCAACCATTTCAACTGGCACAAATCTAGTCAAGTCTTCTGAAGTAGTTAAAACCTCAAGGACAGCGCTGCCAAAACCACCACTAACCTGATGTTCCTCTGCTGTTACAACTGCACCTGTTTTCATTGCAAACTTAACAATGGCTTGCCGATCTATTGGTTTAACTGTATGAATATTAACGACCTCAATAGAAATATGCTCATGCGCAAGAATTTCAGCAGCTTTTAATGCTTCGGAAACCATTACTCCACAAGCAAAAATAGTGGCATCTGCTCCTTCTTTCATAATCTTGGCTTTACCTAATTCAAAATCACAGCTTTCATTTGTAATAATTGGCATATTGGCTCTACCAAGCCTTAAAAAAGCTGGACCAATATCTTTTGCCAAAAGCTCCGTCGCTTTTTTAGCCTCAATGTAATCACAAGGAACAACTACTTTCATATTAGGAATTACCCGCATTAAAGCAATATCCTCAAGTGCCTGATGAGTTGCACCATCAGGTCCGACTAAAAGCCCCGCATGTGTCCCCACAATTTTTACATTTAAATGGGAATAACCAACTGTATTTCTAATCTGCTCCCATGCACGACCTGTTGCAAAGATACTATAAGCACTTATAAAGGGAATCTTCCCCGTCAAAGAAAGTCCTGCCGCTTCACAAATTAAATCCTGCTCTGAAATGCCCACATTAAAAAACCGTTCAGGGAATTCCTTTGCAAATAAATGAGAAGCAGTAGACTCTGTCACATCTGCACTCAAAACCACAATATTTTTATTTTTTTTGCCAAGCTCGACAATAGCTTCACCATAACCAAATCTTGTTGCTTTTTTCTCCATGATTAAACACCTAAATCCTTTTCCTCAATTTCTTGAAGAGCTAGTTCTTTCTCTTCACTATTTGGAGCTTTACCATGCCAACCAGCCTTATTCTCCATAAAAGAAACACCTTTACCTTTAATGGTCTCTGCAATAATCACTGTTGGTTTATCTAAGTTTGCAGCTAAAAATTCATCATATGCTGCAAAAATTTCCGAATATTTATGCCCATCAACCTCAAGCACATGCCAACCAAAACTTTTAAACTTAGAAGCTAAAGGCTCTACACTCTTAATATCTTCAGTAAAACCATCAATTTGAATTTTATTATTATCAACAATCGCACATAAGTTGTTTAGCTTAAACTGTGCCGCGGTCATAACGGCTTCCCAAATTTGACCAGACTGCAACTCCCCATCCCCCAAAAGTGCATACGCTTTTGAGTCTTTCTTATCAAGCTTAAAACCAATTGCCATCCCAGAGGCAATCGAAAGACCTTGACCAAGGGAACCCGTTGCAACCTCAACACCAGGAAGCTCAGAGACAGAACTAGGATGACCTTGAAGCCGAGAACAACTTTGTCTCAGAGTATCTAACTCATCCGTTGGAAAATATCCTGACCTAGCTAAACAAGAATACAGTGTAGGGCAGACATGCCCCTTAGAAAAAACAACCATATCTCTCTCTGACCACTCAGGGTTTTCAGAGTGATGTTTCAAGTATTTAAAATATAACGCAACCATTAATTCCACACAAGAAAGCGAACCACCGGGGTGACCACTTCCTGCACAAAAAAGCATATTAATAATATCTTTTCTAACTGTTTTGCCTAATTCAACAAATTTTTTGATATTTATTTCCATTTAAACAACTGTCTCCTCGAAATTTAATCTAGCTATTTTAGCTTTATTAGTAAAATTGTGCAATGAGATTTTCAGCTTACATCCGTTTAGAAAAAATACGTAAAATACTTCTAAGGTCCAATCAAATTCTTAATGTCCACTCAGGATTCAAGTATTTATGATCTAAAAGCCCGCTTGCCTTATCACAATCACCCTGACAGTATTTATACATTTTAAACTTTAAAGCTAATCCATCCTCAAAACTTTCAATAATCTCTTTTATATTCAAGTCATCTAAAGCGATACTCCCTTGTTGCAAAAAGGATTTTTTAATACGTTTCTGTGCACTACCAACAACCTTTTCACTTCCCCACATGATATCTGCTAAAACAGGCTTTTTAAAACAGGAATAAACACCTTGCCCTAAGTTAGCTTCGCTCTTTTCTAGATAAAGGCTCAATTTTTCATCTTTAAAACGAGACTCATTCTTTTTACCGAAAAGACCTTTTAAAATAAGTGAATGCAAAAAATTATAAGATAGGCTAAGTTCAGAAAATTTAGCATGAATGTCTAGGGATGAAACAATGGAAATACAAGTATCATGACCATGAAACACCAAGCCACCACCAGTAGGACGCCTCACCAATTCATATCTAGCCTGTAAATTGGTTTTATTCTTCACCCTCTGTGCATAGCCAAATGAACAGTAAGGTCGACTCCACTTAAAAAATCTTAAATAGATTGTAGCCTCTTCTGCATTTTCAACTTTTTCAAGCAGGACTTCATCTAAAGCCATATTAATAGCAGGCTCATCATGTAACTCGTCTATAATACATCTCGCAATCATAAAAAAACCTTATAATGATAAAAAATACTCAAGACCAAATAAATTCTTTACTCTTAATAGCCTTTAACTCATCCAGCCTACCAACTTTCCTGTCTTGTGGAGCAGATTTTACGATCTCTGGATTATTTTCAATCTCAGCCTTAATTTTTTCTAAAACATCAACCAAATGACCAATACTCTCTTTACTTTCTGTTTCTGTCGGCTCAAACATCATTGCTTCTTCAACAATTAAAGGGAAATAAATAGTAGGAGGATGTATACCATAATCAATCATGCGTTTAGCAATATCTAAAGCGCGTATGCCTTTATTTTTAAAATTACGCGCAGTCACTACAAACTCATGCAGACAACTTTTATCGCCAAATGGGTATTCAAAAATATTTTTAACCTTATCCAGTAAATAGTTCGCATTCCAAATTGAAGTTTCTCCAATCTTTTTAAGTCCATCTCTGCCAAGCATTAAAATATAAAAATAGGTTTTTAAAATAACAGGGAAGTTAGCATAAAAGCTACGAACGCGACCAACACTGTTAGGATACTCTTTTAATAAATATTTACCATCAACCTTCTCAATCAACGGATAGGGTAAAAAGTCTTTTAAAAACTCTTTCACACCAACAGGTCCACTGCCGGGGCCACCACCACCATGTGGGGTAGCAAAAGTTTTGTGCAAGTTAAAATGCATGACATCAAAGCCCATATCTCCTGGACGAGAGATGCCCAGAAGTGGATTTAGATTAGCTCCATCATAGTAAAGAAGTGCCCCCTTACTATGTACAATCTTTGCAATCTCCAAAATATTCTCTTCAAAAAAACCTAATGTAGAGGGATTTGTTAACATAAAAGCTGCCGTCTCATCATCAATATTTTTTTCAAGTTCAACAAGATCAATATTCCCAAATTCATCCGTTTTAATCTGAATAGTCTGCATTCCCGCACAGCTACAACTTGCAGGATTAGTTCCATGTGCAGTATCAGGAATAATTACTTTTTTACGATTACCTTCCCCTTTCATTTGATGATATTTATTAATAATTAAAAGCCCCGTATATTCCCCATGTGCACCCGCACAAGGGGAAAGAGTTACCCCCGCCATACCACTAATTTCAGCAAGCATTTTTTCTGTTTCATACATAACTCTCAAAGAAGCTTGCATATCTTTTACATCCAAGTAAGGGTGTGTCTCCGTAAAATTAGCTGAAGCTGCTATTTTTTCAGTAATTTTAGGATTATACTTCATCGTACAAGATCCGAGAGGATAAATCCCATCATCCACACCATAAATCTCTTTGGAAAGTTCCGTAAAATGACGAGCAATATCTACTTCCCCAATATGAGGCAAATTTTTTTCCGATTTTTCTAAAAAATCAGGATTAATAAAATTTTCCGGCTTAAAGCTACAATCTTTAATATACTCTGTCTGCTTACTTCTTTGTTCATAAATTGGTTTTGGCATCCTAAATCTCCCAACAAATATCAAACTTACTATTAACTTCTAATTCTAATAAACTTTTTTAAAAAAAAATTATAAAAAAACCTTTTACCACATAATACCTATTTTTTTTCTAAGGCTTCAACCGTATATTTTACTCCAGCATTCCAAAGAATCCATTCATAAATACCATTGTCATAACAAGCCTTGATTTGAGCTTGAACTTCAGCTGAACCATAATGATTTTTTAAAGAAAAATCTTGGAGATATGGTCGAAATTTATAGCTTTTTACACCCAATTTTTGTTTGCCATATTTCATCGCAGTATAAACTGTTTTATAGGGATCTTTATCTGGGTATTCAATCCCATATATCCCCTTTTGATAATGAGAAGGATAGACCATCGGGGAAATTGCATCAACATATGGCTCCATTTTCTCTATAACCTGACCAAGCCCCAAATCATTATTTGCTGAGGTTGTAAGACCAAAAGTATCAACCGAAATAGGAATACCCATACCGTCTTTATAGCGTGCTTTTGCTGTTTTTAAAAATTCATTAATGATTGCAACAGCCGTCTTAGGTGAATAATCAACTAAATATCGACAATTACTAATCTTACCATCCGTTGGGAAGCGAATATAGTCAAACTGTAATTCATCAAACCCTAACTCTACACAACGATCCGCAATCTCAAATAAATATGGCCAAACATTGCGTTTATTAAATGGGTCAACCCATGACAAACCTTTATAATCTTGCCAAACATTCCCGCTAGGATCTTTAACAGACCAGTAATACTCTGCATTAGCCAAAATAGGGTCTTTAAAAAGCGTGATCCTTGCAATAACATAAATATTGATACTGTGGAGATATTCAATATATTCTTCCGGATCTTTAAAAACATTTTTATAAGCACCAATATCTTTCGCCTTTTTAATACCGTCAATGTATACTTCACCATCAGCTTCTTTAACACAGATTACCATCGTATTTATTTCAGTTTCTCTCAAGATTGGCTCAAGCCTCTTACGAAACTTTTGAGAACCAGCTGCATAACCTGAGACATGTATTCCACGAACATGCTTCGGTTTTTTGGAAGAATATTTACTAAAAATTTCATCATGTGTAGATAAGCTAGGATTAGAAGCAAAGAGTGAGCTAAGCATCATAAATGTAAAAAGTATTGTAAAGGTATTTAAAGTTATTTTGTTTATAAACATAGTTAAACAAGTCCTTGAAGTGCCGGCAAAAAAAACATGGCAATATTAAAATAAATGATTAAACCTAAGATATCAACCAAACTTGTCGTTACAGGTCCCGCTAAGACGGCAGGATCAAGCTTTAGTTTTTTTGCCAAAAGCGGCAGAAAAACACCCGTTGAAACTGCAAGTATAGTAATAACGATCATCGTTCCACCTATAACACATGATATTATAAATTCGCCTTGTAACAGATATGCTCTCAAAAAAGCAATTATTCCCACAAATAAACTCATCCATAAAGCAGCAAAAAATTCTTTTTTAATTATCTTCCAAGCATTTTCAAAATTAACATCTCCAGTAGCGAGCCCTCGAATCATGCTAACTGAAACTTGAGTACCCGCATTTCCTCCTGTACCAAGCAACATCGGAATAAAAAATGAAAGTGCAACCACACGACTAAGTGCCCCCTCGTATGTTTTTAAAACTGTGCCTGTTAAAAAATCTAATACTAAAAGAAATAATAACCATCCAGCTCGGCGACGAAGCAAATCAAAGCTGCTGGAAGATTCATAGCTCACTTCTTCGCCTTCTTCAATATGCATTTTACCTAGCTCATAGATTTCTTTAGTACTTTCTTGGCGAATCATGTCAACAATATCATCAAAAACCACAGCACCTAAAAGCCTATTATTTTCATCAATAATAGGAACATTTAAAAGATCATATTTAACAAAAAGTTCTGCTACTTTTTCATCTTCCGTATTAGGGTCAAGCTTAAAGTTATCTATATTCGTCATGATCTCATTAACAGGGGTTGAGGGTTTTGAGGTAACCAAGTCTTGTAAATCAATCGCACCCAGCAAGCACCCCTCATGATCACAAACATAGCTGGAATAAATATGTTCCGAATCACCAGCTTTAAGCTCTGCTTGAAGTTTAATAAGAGCATCCTTGGCACTCATCTCTGGTTCAAGTTTGACAACCTCTGTTGTCATTAAACTACCTGCTGTGCCTTCTTCATAATGAATTAAACTTTTAACATCTTCGACTTCTTCCTTTTCCATTAAATTAAAAAATTTATTCATTTCTTCCATATTTAATTCTTGAAAAAGATCCACTCGTTCATCCGGTGCCATGTCATTTAAAATTTCTGAGACCTCAATATTTTGGAGGTTATCCAATAAAAAAGATTGAGCCTCAAAAGGAAGAGCTTCAAAAACCTCAATAGAAGTGTCTTTTAATAATAATCGAAATACAAAAATTTTTTCATTATTTTCAAATTCGTGGAAAGTTTCTGCAATATCTATGGGGTGAATTTTGACCAACAACTCTTTTAATGCCAAAAACTTTCGTTCTTTCAGAAGTTTTTTAATTTTTGGGAGTAAAAAAGTTATTGTATCAAAACTTTCATTTAATTCTTTATTATTTGGCATTTTTTCGTACCTGCTTATAAAAAAATATGCCTCATTATTATTTTAAAATATTCAGCATTTTAGCATTTTCTTGGATAAAATTTCTTGGCGTAAATGTTTCACTACATTTATCTAAATGTTCCCAAAGATTCATAAGTTTAGCATCCATATTATCCATCGCATGAACAATAAGGGCTTCCGGAATCTTTGGTAATACAGGAGCACCCCATTCATGTTTCCCATGATGTGACAACAATACATGTAAAATTTTATCTAAGTCATGCCGACAATCAGCAATAGCATGATAACTTTAGGCAAGTTCTTCTATTTTCTTTGCGCCTAAATAAATATGCCCTAAAAGCTCACCTTGAGTAGTCGTAGAAATATCCGGTGATATAAAATCATACTCTAAAACTTTGCCGATATCATGAAACATTGCCGTAAAAACCACAATATCACGATTAATTTTATTATCAAAATAAAGAACATTGTAATGCGAAACAACGACATCAGCAAGCTTCGCTACTGCCAGCGCATGTTCAATCAACCCACTCATCCAAGCATTATGAACAGATTAAGCGGCAGGAGCCTTTTTAAAAGCTTCAATAATCGGATCCTGCAAAATCTTGGCTACTAAAAATTTAACAAGGTCGTTTTCAAAGCTATCCGTAATAGTCGTCAATTCTTCCCACATTTCCGTAAGGTTTAAAATCGAAACTTTTTTAAAATTTTCAGGGAAAATCTCAGCCTCAGTTAAAAGACGGTACCCTCGAAGATTTATCTGGCGTGCCCCATTATAAGCCTCCAAACGACCATTAATCTCCGCATAATCCCCAACCTTGGGAAGCACAGGCATAACCAAAAAATCCCATAAATAAAACTTAATTGTTTCAGTCTTATCCGTAAATTCACCTGTGATATATGCTTTACCACTCTTAGTTTCTCAATGAGAAACTTTAGCAACATATATTGGCTGCTTAATATTTTGATTAACTTGTAAATCTTTTAAAAACATATTGCCACCCATGCTTACCTTTTAAGTGATTCATCACGCAGGTTCTATATCCGTTTAATTCTCTTAAACCCTGAACAACTGATAAATTCCAACTCACCTTTACGGCGTTCTAACTTATCGAATAAAAGGTTTAACCCTAGGGTATCGCTTGACATATGCCCAGCAATTAAAATATTAACATAACATTCTTTCGCTTTTTCTAAATGCTTTGGGCTCATATGCATGCCCACAATAGTCCCGACACCAGCATTCGCCAGTTTTTCAATGGAAACGGCAGGACCTTCTGTGCCGCCTGTCATATCTACATATATTTTGCCACAACTAGAATTTTTATTCCCATTAATAATTTTTGGAGAATTATTATCTTTATAAGAAATCTGATACTCCTCAAACTCTAAAAGCACCTCTATAATATCTTGCAACTTCCTTGGATTTTCCTCATCAAACCTTTTCTGCAAGCAATCCGAAACACAATTATCAGAAGGAGTATGCACGCCCATAAAAGGAATATCTAACAATTTTGCAGCATCTACTGTTCGATTATAATTTATAGGCATTAGCCCTTTTGAAACATCGCTAATTCGAGTATTCATAATACTTTCAGCAATATTGATTGGCACACCAAACTTATGCAAAAGCCCCGTTTGCAAGCTCATAACATCATCAAGATTACTAAGTCCTAAACCCTCTGGATGATGAGTAATGGCTGCATCTATTTTCTGACCTTTTTTCTTTAAAGCATCTAACAAAAGAAGCTCCGGAGTTTCAACATCAATCCCCAGCATAACGGTTGAAATATCAGCATCAGTCTCATAATAAACCCTTGAATCTAAGTAGGGATTGGTTAGTTTTTCTTGATCAAAATATTTTTTTTCTTTGTCTTCTAGTTTAGCATATTTTGTTTGAATATCTTTCAAAAAACCTTGAACAAATTTCTTACCACGAGGATCGGTATCTATCCCAATTTGAATTAACTCTTGTAATATTTCTATAATTTTCAAAAGACTACCTTCTTTTTCTCATCGCTTTTATTTGTGCTTTCTGAAGCTTTCTTTTAAATTTTCTTTTAAGTTCTTGAATTTTTTTCTTTTTAGTAACACTGGGGCTTTCATAATGCTCTCTTTTTTTTACTTCCTGAATAATACCACATTTCTCACACTCCCTCTTAAATCTTCTTAATGCTTCATCAATGCTCTCTTTATCTTTTACTTTAATCTTTGCCATTTTTTATTCTCCTAATTTTTCGCCTTATATTTTTATTTGATAAATATGAAGCAATCTACTCTAAAGTTTAGTTAAAATTCTAAAATCTCTCCAAAATTCAAGACACAAAACAATATGATCTCAAATTAACAACTAGCCAATCTTCAAACAGGACTCTCAATTATAAAACTTTTAATCGTTCCCCTGCTAAAATATGAAAATGCAAATGATTAACCTCTTGTCTTCCATCATGCCCTGAATTAATAACAAGCCTGAAGCCTTTGTCTTTTATTGCTAGTTTTTCTGTTACTTTATTTATCGTTGACCAGATTGCATTTATCTCTACTAAAGAATGGGGGTCTGTTACACCTGATACATGCTTTTTTGGTATCACCAAAAGATGAATAGATGCTTTGGGATATATATCTTTAAATACCAAAGTTTGATCATCCTCAAAAACAAGCTCTGCAGGAATTTTTTTCTGAATTATTTTACAAAAAAGACAGTCCTGATCTAACATCTCATCCTCTTCTAACATCTCACCACCTTGTTATAAAATTATATTTGTATTTTTTAGATAGTAACAACTACTTAATTATGAATCACCCCCTACACGATAGTTACTAATTTTCTATTATACAAATATAGCTAAAATAGTATATAATTTTCTCTATGAAACATCACGCAAAAAAAGAATTTGGACAAAATTTTTTAACGAATAAAAGTATTGTAGAAAAAATCACTCATAAAGCTAACCTCCAAAAACAAGATTTTATCCTCGAGATTGGACCGGGTAAAGGCTTTATGACTGATTTCCTTTTAGCAAAATCCGGAGGAGTTTTGGCAATAGAGCTCGATAAGGATCTCATTGATTTTCTAAAAGAAAAATATCAAAATGAAAAAAAACTCATACTTATCCAAGGTGACTGTTTAAAAATGCCTTGGGAAACAACACAAATTTCTCCGAATAAATTAATCGCCAACATCCCTTATAATATTACTTCTCAAATTATTTTTAGAATGCTAAAATTTTATCCACAACTTGAATTAATCATTCTAATGATGCAAGAAGAAGTTGCCAATAGAATCATCGCAAAACCTCATACAAAAAGCTATGGAATATTATCCGTGATTTTGCATAAATTTTATAAAATAGAAAAACTTGCAAAACTATCCCCAGGGATGTTTTACCCAAAACCCAAGGTAAACTCAGCACTTTTAAAGTTTATCCCCAAACAACTAAAGAGGGAAAATATCTACACTTCCTTTACTCAAGAATATATCAATTTTGTCAAATTTTGTTTTAATGAACGAAGAAAAATTTTATTTAAAAGATTGATACGCGCAGGATTTTTTATAGAAAAAACATTATACTTGCTTTATGAAAGTAATAATATTGAGATAAAGGCACGCCCAGAAAATATTACACCAGACCAGTTTTGGCAAATGTTTGGAGAATACTCATGCAAAGAACAATAGAAATTTTGGTTGCAACAGTTATTATCGGGATCCTAATATTTTCTAACACTCCACATATTAAAAATATTAAAAATATTAACAAAGAAATAAGGACCAAAGAAAATTTAATGCTGATAAGAACAGCCATTTCAGAATACTATGAACAACATACAGATTTCCCTCTTGACATAACCTCAGAAAAGTTTTTAAGTCAGCATCTTGGAAAATTACCAATGATCACCCTTGATTACCCACATCAAGGATGGCTATATATTTCCCAAACAGGAAAAATAAAAATTATGTCGGATCACAAAGATACAAAAGGACAAAGGATAAGCTCATGGTAGAATTATTATTTAATGCTCTTATTATGCTCGTTTTGGTTATTGCCTCTATTTTTGACATTAAAAAACGAATTATTCCTGACTCTATTCATCTAATATTAATGCTTCTAGGCTTTTTCTTTGGAGAATTCTATATAGTTGAAGCCATTTTTGTCTTTGCTTTTATTCTTTTAGTTTTCAAAATTGGACAATGGATTTTCAAAAAAGATACACTTGGCTTCGGTGATGTCAAACTTTTTACCGCCTTGGGCTTTTTATTCGGATTCTTTGGTTTTCTCCAAATATTTTTTTATTCGTTTTTGTCCGCAGGTGTATATGGGCTAATAATTCTTGCCTTTAAAAAATCTAAAGATCATACCTTGCCGTTTGTACCATTTATTAATATTGCTGTTTTATATTTTATGCTGAGGTATTCCTTAGCTATTCTCTGATAATATTTCACCTAAATATTTCATAAATTAAAATTAACAGCTACATACAATCAAAAATGCACAAACAAAAAAAATAGTTAATAACAATAAAATCAACAGAAGTAATATTTACTAAAAAAATATATTTTCAACAAATATTACTTCTTAAAATGATCCTCACCATAAAAAATGAAACCAAAAAATTATCTTTTATTTGAAGTCTAATCTGAAGCTTTAATTAAAGTTAACAACATCTTAAACTGTTTCTCTGCTTGAACCGAATGCGGCTTATTTGCCGGCATAATTATAACCTCACCTTTTTTAAGAATAAAAAGCTCGCCAGCTATTTTCACCTGAGCCTCACCATCAACGATATTAACCAAAGCATCAAATGGAGCCGTATGCTCACTTAACCCTTGCCCTTGATCAAAAGCAAACATGGTAACTGTCCCTGATTCTTTTTTAAGAAGTTCCTTACTAACAATCGCCCCGCCTTGATAATCCAGAAGTTCTTCCAGCAATGCGGATTTACCATAAATACCTGTGTTTTTATCCATATTCTCTCCTCTTAAACTTTTATGATAACATATAAAATAATTTCTCTTAATTATTATTCTAAATATAATATTTTAACTAAATGCATACCTGCTTTAGTTTGAAAATTATTATTAATCATAGTTTCTTTTTGTATTCTGTTGACATCCTTATAATCTTCACCTAAATTCACCAACCAATCCGCCTCGAATAAAACTTGAAAGTTTAAAGTTTTAACCATCCCAATAGAATGGTGATGGCTAATAATTTCGATAATTTCTGAAATATAGCTGTCAGGATATGCTATCTTTCTCAAAATTTCCAGAGCGACTAAAGGACTTTCTTTTTCTTGTAATTCACCAGCGACAGAATTATATTTACGCTCGCACTCTTTAATGCCAATATCATGCAAAATAGCAGAGGGAACAATAATATGGCTATCCCCTCCTTCTTTTTGCATAATTGCTTTAGCAAAATTAAGAACTTTCATTGCATGATTGATTCTTTTTAAATCATTGCCAAAATAATTTTCTAGTTCAGTAATTAATAAAAATTCATAATTATCCATTTAGATTACATCCTCATAAAAACAACCTTTTTTTTTAAAAATTGCTTCAATTAATGTGTTAATATCCTTTGAATATTTTTAATTCTAATCTTCGAGCATACCCCAAAAATTATAACTTAAAATTTCATAATAATCCTTTTAAAATCATTAAATTTTCTTGGCATAAAATTATTTTTAATCCAAGATTAATTATTGCTTTTAGCAAAATAATACTTTATTATACTAATTAACATTTTGAAATGTACAATCAAATTTTGAAGTAAAAAATTTAGGTAAGACTATCAAAAATTAAGCTTAGCTATTAAAGTTTCTTGTTGCAAATAACAAGCTTATATTTTCATAAAATTTATCTTTTAATATTTCACAATGCTAACGAGAATCAGCAGGGCAGAAAAACCTAAACGAGACTGTCTATCTATTCTTACAATTTCTATTCTTGATCTTTTTTCTAGAAAACTAAATAAAAGATTTATCAATAATTTTTGCTTTTCATTATTTACTCTGAAATATTTTTTCTACTTTTATAAAATTTATTTATTTTAATATAATAAACTTAATTTCATAAACATGATAAAGAGGAATTCCCCTCTTAAAATATAAAAATTTAAGTTAGATATTTTCTAATATTATTCTAACTTTTAATTAAGGATAAATATGGGTAGCTCATATTCTAAAACTCTTTGCACGACAAACTTAGTGCCTAAGAATGCTAATGAAAAAATATTTTTTGGTGATTATTCTGGTTTCCAGCGTTATGACAACCCTCAATATGCCTTTGCAACATCTATAGAAGAAAAACAAAGAAATGCCTTTTGGAATCCACAAGAAATTTCCATGACTAATGATGCTTTAAAGTTCTTTGAGATGCCTGAATTTATCCAAGAAATCATGATCAAAATCTGGTTATTTCAAACATTAATGGATTCTGCCCAAAATAGTGGTCTTGAAGAAATTTTGGCTGCCTTATGTACCAACCCTGAGTTTGAAGCAATGTTTAAAACTCAAGGGTATTTTGAACTAATCCATAGTTTATCCTACAGTCATATTATCCGAGGAATTTTCACGGATTCTTCCGATATTTTTGATAAGATTGCCAATTACCCCGAAATCCAAAAAAGAGTAGATAAGGAAATTGACCTTTATCACAGGGTAAAACAGCTCCACACCAATACCTACGATATTATCCAAATAAAACAAGATATTACACTTGAAATAGAAAACTATATCAATGCCAATAATATCACGGATAAAATGGAACTTAAAAGAATTTATGATGTGAGCAACATTTATAACAAAAACTTTAAATTAATTGCCAATGAAAACTTAACCCAAAAAGATAAAAATAAACTCGTTCTGGAATTATTAGTAGGCATATTAGCCTTAGAAGGTATAAAGTTTTATGTATCTTTCTTAGCTACCTATGCGATTAATAATAACTATAATAATAAAATTCAAGGGGCAACGCGTATTATCAAACTTATTAATTTTGATGAAGACTTGCATACCGCAATGATTAGTGGCACAATCCAGATTTTGGCTAAATCAAAAACAGAAGGCTTTCATACCCTGATTAAATCGGACTGGTTTACCCAAATGGCTCAGAATCATTTTAAAAGTATTTTACAAGATGAGTTAGAATGGGCAGACTACTTATTATCTTTGGGAAGTATTCCAACACTCACTAAAAGGGTTGTCTCCAATTTTATGAAATATTATGTTGACTTAAGATTAAAATCCATTAATGTACCCCCACTTTATTATCAAGAAAAAACTGATGTTGTCCAATGGTTTGAAAATTACAAAGATATGAATAAGGATAATTCAGCTTTACAAGAATCTGATGCAGCGGTTTACTCTATAGGCATTATGAAAAATGACTTTCCTGATGAAATATTAAAACCATATAAAAAAGCTGAAAGGACTGTGAATGGCTAAAACTATCTCAAAAAGGTATAACAAGGTTCCTTTAGGAACCTTAAATACTGCTGTAAAAAATAAAGAAATTATTGATATCTCAAACCAAGATGAGATCAAAGCAAATAAAATTATCATCATCAAAAGAAAAGGACATAAAGAACCTTTTTCGCCTAAAAAATTGGCGAAAGTCCTGCTCTGGGCCTGCCCTAACCAATATATGCGTGAGGACTTACTGCGTGATACAGAAATAAAACTGCATAAAGAAATTCGAATCCAAGATATGTATAATCAGCTTATTGTCACGGCTGTTAATAAAATTTGCATGTTAAACCCAGAATGGGAAATAGTTGCAGCTAAACTACAAGTTCTCAGCTACTATAAAGAGACTTATAATATTTCTAATCATAAAATATATCCTAGCTTACCTGATATCATTAATAAAGGTATTGAGAAAAAAATTTATGATAAGGATGCTATTAACACCTATTCTGAAACTGAAATATTAATGCTTAATAAAACCATTAAACAAGAACGAGATCTATTATTTAATTATAAAGGGCTTGTCACATTTTTTAATAAATATTGTTTAAACCATACAAAGACAAAAAAGTTGGAACTTCCTCAAATTGCTTATATGAGAGTTGCTATGGCACTGATGCTTGAAGAAAAAGAAGAAAGAATAAAAAAAGTAATTGCTTTATATGACGCAATTTCTCAACACCAATATACTGTTGCAACGCCTATTATGTTAAATGCCTTAACCCCAGGACAACAGCTTTCCTCCTGTGTCTTAAATACTCTTGCGGATGATTCTAATAGTATTTTAGATACAGGCAAAAACCTTGGGATCTATTCTAAATTTAAAGGTGGGACAGCACTGGATATTTCAGCGATAAGAGCTTCAGGCAGTTATATTGAAGGCACTCAGGGCTATTCAAGTGGACCTGTGAGGTTTCTCAAGTACTATGAAGGAATTATGAAAGCATGGAATCAAGGGGGAAAAAGACCCGGTGCTTTAGCCATTTACTTTCCTTGGTGGCATATCGATGTTCTGGATATTTTGTCCTTGAAATCGAATGGTGGGACGGATGAAAATAGAGCAAGAGGCTTGATGTATGCTTTAAAAATAAACAAAGTTTTTATAGATGCTATTATTGAGAATAAAAATATCTTCTTATTTGATCCTAAAGATACCACAGGCTTACTTAATGTTTGTGGGCAAGACTTTGAGGATGCTTATTATAGCTATATTGGCAAATCTTATATTAGAAAAAAGAAAATTAATGCAAGAGAACTTTGGGCAAAAACAATGAAAGAACGTTCTGAAACAGGCAATATTTACCTTTATCATGAAGAAAATGTTAATAATGCCTCTCTTTTAAACAGATATATTGGCTCATCTAACCTGTGTACAGAGATCGTTTTGCCTAGCAAACCATCAGAACTCATTAATGAAGAACTATTTACCATGGAAGATGGGGATAAAAGAATTGTTAAAAGATATACAGCAGGCGAAGTTGCTCTTTGTAACTTAAGCTCTATTAATCTCGAAAAATGGTTTTATCTGACTGATCAAAAAAAAATGAAACTAATTAGAACTTTGATTAGAGGCTTAGATAATACAGTTGATATTGCAAATTATCCCGTTAAAGAAGCTAAAAACTCAAATATGATGTATCGATACCTAGGCATCGGGGTCCTTAATTTTGCGAACTACCTTGCCTTGCATAAGCTAGTCATTGACAGCCAAGCGGCCATGGAGGAAACAGATAGGCTATTTGATGAAATATCTTATTTAATTATTTCTGCATCTGTTGAATTAGCTCAAGAAAAAGGTAAGTTTGAAAAATTTTATGAAACAGAATGGTCTAATGGTATTTTGCCCATCCATAAAGCAAACCATAAAGCCGTTAACTTAACCGATTATACTCCTGATATGCAAAAATGGAATAGTTTAGCTGAAAAAATTCAAAAATACGGTATTAGGAATGCTCAATTAATGGCTATTGCTCCGACTGCTACCTCAGGCAAAGCAATTAATGCTATTGAAAGTACAGAGCCAATCGCAGATTTTTTCTATAAAGAAGAGGGCACTATTACAGTCCCAACCATTGTTCCTAATTTCAAAAAAAATAACAAATATTATAAAAAAAGTTTTGAATGTGATCAGTATGCACTCATAGAACAAGCAGCCATTCGACAAAAGTGGCTTGATCAAGCACAAAGTATTAATATGTATCTTAAAAAACCTGATAGTTTGATGGAAATGACTAAATTACATTTTTATGGCTTTAGCTTAGGGATAAAAACTTTTTATTATTTAAAACAACAAAAAGATGGTGCAGATGACACTGTCGCTTGTGATAGTTGCACTTAATTTCTAAACTTATTTTTTCTTCTTTTTGAGTTTACTAACTTCCTTTTGCAAGGATTTAATATCTTCTTTTAATTTATTATTTTCATCTTTAAAGTATTCTACTTGCTTAATGATATCTTTTAACACTTCATTATGAGATGACACTGTTGCCGATAGATCTCTTTTCCCATCTGGACTTTTCAAATAGGAATGCAGCTTCTCATGATCTACTTGATGATTTTTATCATTGACTCTATATCGTCCAGATATACTGTCCCCCATTAAGAAATTTATAAAAAGTGAGAATATTAATATAATAAAATCACTTAAATTAATGGAGGTCCTTTTAAAAAAATGAAAAATAATTACTCCTCTCAAGACAAATTTAATATTGTGCTAGAAGCACTTAGTGGTAAA
>JAAEPJ010000117.1 GCA_024222485.1 bacterium
TCTTCAATCCCTGCGGTGCGGCCACGTGGCTGATATCCGAAATGGATGAAGACGGCCGCATGTTCGGGCTGTGCGATCTAGGCATGGGCTCGCCTGAGCTCGGCTATGTCATGCTGGATGAAATCACCAGCGTCAGGTTGCAGTTCGGCCTGCGCATCGAGCGGGATATGCACTTTGAACCGTACAAGACAATGAGCGAGTACGCGACCGAAGCGCGCGAGCTAGGGAGGATTGCAGCATGAGTACAGCCACCTCCACATTCCTTTCTGGAATCCGCCAGGGGAACGAAATGAAAAAATTAAAAGCATTAAAGAAGAGTGACCACGTTGCGCTAGTATTTGGTGAGCGGTTCGAGCTCGGCAATACTCGTTACGATGTTGAGGTCACTATTAACGGGACCACTCATTGCATCCCTTATCGATACGGATATTGGGCAGGCTCTAAACAGAGTATCGATGAAGCGCTAGCTAGCATTGGGTATTGCGTGCGTAAATCACACGACCCTCGCGCACCTTACCGGGAAATCCTCACCACTAAAAAGGCCAAGCGTGAATCCGAGCTATTCAAACAAACAGCTAACTTTAACTACATTCAAGACCCCGGCCACGGCTGGCTCGAAGTTCCGCGCAAGCTGCTGCGCGAGCTGGGCATCGAGCACGATGTCAGCAGCTGCAGCTACATCGACAAAGGCATCGCCTATCTGGAAGAAGATTGCGATATGTCATTGTTCCTGGCGAAGTTCAAAGAGCAGCTGTCGGACGTCGAGCTCA
>JAAEPJ010000118.1 GCA_024222485.1 bacterium
CCGGCCTCTCATTGGTTGAGGCCGCAGCCGCGGCCCGCCCGCGACCAATGAGAGGCCGGCACAGTGGTATTCTTAGGATCAAAGTGCTGTATTAGTCAGTGCACAGTGGGGCAGTGGCATCACTTAGCATTTTTTTTATTTTTGAAAATTCTGATTTTTTGTTTGTATTCGTTAAATATTATTTAAAATTTATGTATGATAAGCTTTTTCTCCCTATTTTGCCAGTTGGCCAGTTTATAGGCCTATTTTCCTATAAACAAAAAAGGGGAACCCATGACACTCCAATTTTTTTTCTTCAATTCATATTTTGGGTTGGTAGAGAGTCACAAAAAAATTGGGCGTGTCATGAGTTCCCCTTTTAATACTTGATTGGAGTCCTATTCTCCTAGTAAAATAGGTCGTCTTCCCTCCCTGCTGGCCGGAGACTGGCCAAGTGAGGACGAGTTGACTGCCCTAGGACCAGGCAGGAGGGAGCTGCTGGTCACAGAAGGGTTCAACTGGTCCCTCAGCGGCCCAGTAGGACGAGTCGACTGCCCTGGGACCAGGCTGGAGGGGGTGCCGGCGGGAGGGGAGAGAATGCTGACGGGAGGGGAGGGTTTGTTGGCGGGAGGGGAGTGTGTGGGAGGGGAGGGTGTGTCGGCGGAGGGGAGGGTGTTCTGGTGGGAGCTGAGGGTAAGCCTGCTGGCCGGAGACTGGCCTAGTGACCCCTGCCAGGTCCCTGGGGACCAGGTAGGAGGACAAGTTAACAGCTCCGGCGGGGAGTGCAATATGTTAGACCAAATATTTCACTGAAAAATTGCAAATATTGGTCCCAGACTTCACAGGAAATATTCAAAACTAACTGTGGCCCTATCTACATTGAATAGAAACAGTACAATGCTTCAGTTCAGGGTTTAAACAGGTCTGAACTCTTAAGTAACGCCTCCTTGACTCACTGCCCCAGTGTGCAGTGCAGTGCGGTGCAGTACAGTGCAGTGCAGTGTACTGCATTGTTCCAATGATGGATGCCCAGCCAAACTTTCCGCCATCCCACCTTCCCACCGCCGGGAAACAATATTTTCAGGCACTGCAGCAGCACACAGCACTGCAGCACACAGCTGAGGGTAAGCCTGCTGGCCGGAGACTGAC
>JAAEPJ010000119.1 GCA_024222485.1 bacterium
TATCTATCACCTGAGCCACTTGTCGATTATACCAATTTAGCACTCACTAAGTATCCTAACGTACACTTTGTAGGCGATGCTTTATCAGCTAGAGGTATAACGGTAAGTGGTGCACAAGGGACATATGTTGCTGAGTCACTTTTGGAGAATTAAAATAAGTTTCGTATATTTAAAATAAACAAAAATTATGGCAAAATCAGAAAAAACACCGTTTCCACAAAGTAAAAGATTAAAAAAAGCAGATGGTACTATCGCTTATGTATGGGATAATAAACTCCATAACTGGGAGGGGCATGCTCTAATTCCTGAAGGTAAAGAAAAATTAGGTGAATATCATTTATATGGTATAAAACATACCAAAGAGGAATGGAATGAAGCAAGACAACAAAGAGAGGGATTACCCTATTATAAAAATCAATCAATGAAAGCACACCTTTCAGATTATAGAAACTAAAGTATGAAAATAGGTTTATGTGGTACAATGAGTGTAGGTAAAACTACATTAGTAAATGCTTTAAAAGAAACAAAGCAATTTAAAGATTATATGTTTAGAACAGAGCGTTCTAAATACTTGATGGAGCAAGGTATTCCACTTAATACAGATTCAACATTAAAA
>JAAEPJ010000120.1 GCA_024222485.1 bacterium
CCACATTGTGCTATTACTGATGGCATTGGGAAAAGATACATTGAATGGCTGTGTGCTATTTGTGGAGGGGGTATGTCAGAGGTACAAGCAATGCAGAACGGAACTCGAGTGAGGAAATTCTTAAAATTTTGCAGCGAGGACGATGAAGAAGAGCTAACCACCGAGCATATCGATTATTGTATTGGTTCTGCAAGTCTCATATGCAATTTCATCGAGCACATAGGGAAAGAGTGGGGACTTGGTAGCTCTGCACAGTTTGCATATTTACAAGCCATTACTGATGTGATCGACTTCAGGAAATCTTGCGGCCTGTCAAATGCAGTTCTTGGAAATCTGGCTATCTCCGAAGTCTACATCAACAGAGGCAAGAGAGCGTTGGCTAGACGCAAAATTACCGAGTGGGCGAAGAATTTATCGGTGGAAGTTCTCGCTGCCAATAACCAATGGGCGACAATGGAGGAGATGGAAACGGTTGTACCACATCATCTGCCACGGTATAAAGATGTACTTTTAAGATGCAAGTCGTACCCTGTTACCTATGTTAGTGCAGCAGAATTGACATTCGCAACTCGATTCGTTTCTCTCTATCTCTTCACGAGAGTTAAAGGATCTCGACCGATGACTTACCAATACCTGACACTGAGTATGTTTGAGAAGTCGAAAGAAAGCGATGGCTTCGTCGACCAAACCGAATTCAAGACTGCCCAGCAATACACATTCGACTCGTTGATTTTTGACGAAACAAGCACTCGATTAATAGACGAATACATTGTGAACATTAGACCGCTGTTGAATCCGAAATGCGACTACCTTCTCGTCACACGGAGTGGCACTCAATTCAAGGCTATTGGTAATCACATGTCAGAGCTCGTCTTTCAAGCTATTGGTAAATATGTACACCCTACAAGATATCGACAAATCGTGGAAACCGAGAGCTCGCGAGTACTTTCTACCGAAGAACAGAGATCGATAAGCCTGGATCAGAAGCACAGCTCTCAGGTAGCTAGGACCTACTATCAAAAACGCAGTTCGCGAGAAGTAGCAACGAGTGGAAAACTGGCCATGAAAAAACTTCGAAGCACTAAAGTAGAGAAGATGGTGAAACGAGCTGTATTTTCCAGCGAGAGTGAAGTTTCGGACAATGAAAAGAATAAGAAGGCCGATGGTGAAGATGATAGCGTTGAAACAGTTGTTGCAGGTATACGGGCATTAAATTCGTCCTGTGAATCAGAAGACAAAGGTGGAGATGTTCCCGCCCCTGTTTATCAGCCTCCGGTAAGGAAGGCAAGTAAAGCCAAAGGCAAGCCAATCGTCACTTCAAGGGTTCCTTACACCAAAGATGAAGATTACTTTCTGAAAAAAGGCTTAAAGATATATGGTTACGGGAATTGGGCTAGTATGCTACGAGACCCGAGGTTAAAGTTTAATGAAAAAAGAAGTGCAGATTCCTTAAAAAAACGTGCAGATCTTTTAACGAAAATTAAAAAGCATTGAAATTGGTATTGTTTTTTGTTGATATGTCTCATTTCTCTGCTATAAATGTCTGTTAAACACATGGTTC
>JAAEPJ010000121.1 GCA_024222485.1 bacterium
CGTTGGATAAATGATTATAATTATGATTTTCCACATCAGAGCCTTAATTATTTAACACCTAATCAATATTATCATAAAGAACTTAAAGTTGCTTTATAAAACTCTCCCATTTTTTTCTTGACTAAAAGGGGTACATTACATTTTCTTAAGGACATCAAAACCCTCCAATTTCTAGAAAATTATAATTTCTAAAAAAAACTTTATTATATCCCCCATATATCTAAATTAATATCATAGGAATTAAAAAGCGCAAGGGTCTTTGATCAATAACAATTTTCGCCGAAATTTTTATAGTTATGGACTATAATGGGTAATAGCTACTTTTTTTATCCAAGACTTTTTATCAAAGACAGAAAAAAGGATACACTCCCTATTAAAGATTGCAACCTATAGGTATTAAGTTAAGTATTTTCTGGATATACTCTTTTAGGGTCAGAAAAGTATTCTTTGGTAAGTTTTAAGACAACAGGGCTAAGAATAATTAGCCCAATTAAGTTAGGCCAAGCCATTAAAGCATTAAATATATCTGAAATCGTCCAAACCAACCCAAGCTTGCTCGTTGCTCCGATAGGAATAATAAGACAATAAATAATTCTATAGGGCATAACAGCCTTTCTACCAAAAAGATAGTCAACACAACGATCACCATAGTATGACCAGCCAACTATCGTTGAAAAAGCAAAAAAAATAATCCCAATCGTAACAATATATTCTCCCCGAAAAAATGGAATCCCCATATTAAAAGCTGTTTTTGTAAGAACTGCTCCAGTAAGGCCCGCTCCATCCACACCAATAAAAGTATAGGCACCTGTTAGAATAATAACAAGCCCCGTCATTGTACAGATAACTAAGGTATCAATAAAAGGACCGAGCATTGCTACCAGACCTTCTCTGACTGGCTCCTTGGTCTGTGCAGCACCATGAGCAATAGGTGCGCTACCGAGACCTGCTTCATTTGAAAATACTCCTCTCGCAACTCCAAAACGAATAGATTGAGCAACCCCTGCACCAATAAAACCACCGGTTGCCGCTGAACCTGTAAAAGCATCTTGAAAAATCAAAGCAAATGCAGCAGGGATTTCAGTAAAATTAGCAAAAATAGCAATCAAAGCACCTCCAATATAGAATATAGCCATAAAAGGGACAATTTTAGCAGAAACTGAACCAATACGCTTGATTCCTCCAACAATAACAAAAAAACATAATCCAGACATAACTAGCCCTGTTACCAGCTTAGGAATAGCAAAAGTATCTAAGAGTGGTTCTGCAACAGAGTTAGCCTGAACCATATTCCCTATACCAAATGTTGCAATGGTTGCAAATAAAGCAAATGCGACACCAACCCATTTATGTTTAAGTCCCCGTTCAAGGTAATACATAGGACCAGCATTGACAGTACCATCCTCATCGATATTTCTATAATGAAGTGATAGTAAACATTCCGCATATTTTAACCCCATACCAAATAAAGCCGTAATCCACATCCAAAAAATTGCTCCAGGACCACCAAGGGCAATCGCTGTCCCTACTCCGGCAATATTACCAGTACCGATTGTCGCTGAAAGTGCCGTAGATAAAGCTTGAAAATGAGTGACTTCACCTTTATCCTCTGGGTTATCAAATTTACCGGAAATCAATCTCCAAGCATAAGTAAAATGGCGAAATTGTACCATTTTCAAAAAAAAGGAAATAAAAATGCCTGCCCCTACTAAAAGGGCTATCGTTATCGGACCCCACATAAAACTGTCAAGCTTATCAAAAAAATTAATCATTAAAAAGTATCCTTATTTTAAATTTACGAATAAATATTTTTCAACTTGATTCAATCAAAACAGTATAGCGAATCTTAAAAATCTAAGGTAATTTTTCACACAACTTACATAATCAAACTATAGGTATTAAACATTAAGTAGATAATTATAATTTATTAATAAAAAAATTATAAACTTTGAGGGACATAAATAAAAATAACACCTATATTAAAATACCATTTCTCCTGTATTATATCTCTTCTTTTCAACATAAGCATCTGGACTGACAATACAGTTACGCCCAATCTCGACCTTTCTGCCGACTATTGCGTTCTTACCAATAATAGTGATCCCTGTATAAAGGTGATGCGGATAAATTCTGTTTCCAATTCCAGGCAGATCACCTGTTCCAATAATAGCTTCTTCTAATATTTCAACATTTTTATCAATAATTGCTTTATTAACCTTAACCCCTTTTTTAATAATTGTATCATCGAAAATAATTGAATCTTCAATCAAAGCATCTTTTTCCACAATTACACCAGGAGAAAGAACCGAGTTTCTAACTTCTCCTTTAATCACACAACCATCCGATATAAATGATTTTTTAACACAAGCAGAATGACTAATATAAGCAGGGTTACGGTCTGCTATTTTATTTGTTTGTAAATTAGTAGTTACTCTCCATTTTTCAAGATCCAATTTATTGTTGTTATTTAAAAGTTCCATATTAGTTTGCCAGTATTCTTCAATAGTTCCAACATCTTTCCAATAACCTGTAAATTGATATATATATATATTCTTATTCAATAATTTTGGCAAAATATCACGCCCAAAATCATGCGAAGAATTCTCATCTAAAGCATCTTTCTTTAACTCTTCCATTAAGGTAGCTTTATTAAAAAGATAAATTCCTAAAGAGATAAGATTAGTTTTAGGATTTTTTGGTTTTTCTTCAAAGCCAATAATTTTATTAGCGTCATCTGTAATAATTGTGCCAAACCTTGAAGCCTCTTCAAAAGGAACTTGCATTGCGACGACTGTAACATCAGCATTTTTTTCCCTATGGTAGTGAACCAATTCCTTATAATTCATGGTATAAATATGGTCACCTGATAAAATCAAAACCCGCTCGATATCATCAAACCTATTAAAGTATGAGAAATTTTGGTAGATAGCATCAGCTGTCCCTTGGTACCAAGAAGAATCCCCCTTACCTTTAAAAGGTGGTAAAATCATTGCTCCACGGTTTTTACCATAAAGATCCCAGCTTTCACCTGTTTTGATATGATTAATCAATGACCCTGGCCTATATTGAGTTAACACTCCGACATTCTCAATATCACTATTCATAACATTGCTAAGAGTCGCATCAATAATTCTATAACTTCCTGCAAAGGGCACAGCAGGTTTAGCTCGGTGGCTAGCTAAAATATTCAGACGACTACCTTGACCACCTGCCAATAACATTGCAATAGTTCGCTTCACTCCTATCTCCCAATTATTTAGCTTAACATTCTTTATTATAAATATTAAGAATCGCTACTTAACTTGCGTTTACGCCAAGCAACCTTTACCATCACAACCAATATAAAAAAAATCAATAAAAGGACTATTCTAGTCATTAGAATATAGGCTTTATTCTCTGGAGCAACATTATGCATTAAAATTACAGGTATTCCTTCTTGAATAATCCAATTAACCAAAATAATAAGCAGAAAAAAAGGAGTGACATATTTCATAATAAATTTATAAATACGCGGGAGCCCTATTGTAGCACCATGGTGAATTTCTTTCCAAGCTTCATTAATCCCAAAAACCCAAGAAAATAAAAATGCTTCAATCGTAGCAAAAAGAACCAAACAAAAAGTTCCTGCCCAAAAATCCAGTTCGCCTAAAACACCTTTTGAGATAAATAAAATAGGTATATGGCATAAAACAAAACAAAATAAACCAATAATTTTAACAGCTTTTTCATGAGAAATATCAAACTCATCCTCTAAAAAAGAAATACTTGGTTGAATCAGTGAAATAGAGGAAGTAATTCCTGCAATAAATAATAACAAAAACCAAATAAATGCAAAAAATAAGCCAAACTTCATCTTAGCAAAAATAATCGGCATGGTTACAAAACTCAGGTTAAAAGCCCCACTCCCTGCAATTTCAACTGTAGCATTTCCACCAAAAAATAAAAACGCTGCAGGAATAATAATACTACTACCTAAAATAATCTCTGCAAACTCGTTAGTTGCCACAGAGCTAAGACCAGAGGAGACAATATCATCTGTTTTTTTAAGGTAACTCGAATATGTTAAAATTACACCAATCCCCACGCTTAAAGTGAAAAATACTTGACCTGCTGCTGCAAGCCAAACTTTTGCACTTTTCAACATAGAGAAATCTGGCGTCCATAAAAATTTAAACCCCGTAGAAATTCCATCAATCATCAAAATTCTAATAACTAAAATAATACCCATAACAAATAAAAATGGTAAAGCAACCTTACAAAGTTTTGCCACACCTTTATTGATCCCTCTAGAAATAATCGCAAAATTAGTGAAAAATGTAACCAAAAAAAAGAGATAAGCAGGAATAAGCGATGAAAAAAATTGATTTTTTTCAAGACCTTGATAGCCGGATAAAAAATTGGCTATTTGACCTGTTGCAAGTGCTTCTTGAAATTTAGGAGTTAGACTGTAAAAAGTGTATCCTAAAAGCCAAGACTCAATATATGTGTAATAAATCAAAATAACTAATGGTCCAAAAATACCAATAACACCGAAATATTTGATAAATCGATTTTTCTTCCATAATGACTGGAATACTCCGGGAGCTGTGCCATGACCAAAGCCTCCCCCATAACGCCCGATAGTCCATTCCATCCACATTAAAGGAATTCCCAGCAATAAAAGAGAAATAAAGTAAGGCACTAAAAATGCACCACCACCATGAATGACAGCTTGTGTTGGAAACCGTAAAAAGTTCCCCAATCCTATGGCCGATCCTGCAACAGCTAAGATAACACCTAATTTTGACCCCCACATTTCACGATTAGCTTTCATTTACAGTAATCTCCTTTCGAAAATAGCCATACTCTCTACTTAATTATTTATTTTTTAAGTATTTAAAAAGATCGCCATCAGTAGCCATTAACATTAAATCTTCTTCTTTAAAAATTTTTGAATATGACTCCATCGTCCTTAAAAATGTATAAAACTCTCGTGATATCGCTGTTTGATTATAAGCTCTTGCATAAATATTGGCAGCCCTAGCATCAGCTTTACCTTTAATTATCTGTGCTTCCTTATACGCTTTAGAAATAATCTCTGCTAATTTACGCTCTTTTTCCCCAATAATTCTTGATGCCTCACCCTCACCTTCTGAACGATACTTATCTGCAATTCGGGTTCTTTCTGCAATCATCCGCTCAAAAATTTTCTCCTCGACTTCACGCACATAATTAATCCGTTTAAACTGCAAACTCAAAATTTCTATCCCCAACTCTTGAGTTTTTAAAGAAGCCTCCTTGACAATAGCTTCTGTAATCTTACGCCGTCCAAATATAATCTTATCCAACACACTAATATTTTCATCATTATCCTCATTCACAACGGCCTCACGATTCTGGCTACGGATCAACTCTACTAAATTATGCTTGGCAACCGCATTTCTAGTTTCCCCATCTAAAATATCATCCAGTCGAGACTGTGCTCCACGCTCATCTCGCACACGCCGATAAAATAAAAGAGGATCCGAAATTCTCCAACGGGCAAAGGTATCAACATTAATAAAACGTTTATCTTTAGTTGGGACTTGGTTCGGATAACCATCCCACTCTAAAAAGCGTTTATCAAAAAAATGTGTCTTTTGAATAAGAGGAATTTTAAAATGGATCCCAGGAGTATTAATAGCATTACCAATCGGCTTACCAAATTGCGTAATTACAACCTGTTCAGTTTCACGAACAATATAAGCAGAAGATAAAACAATCCCGCCAATAATAATTAGAAGTAAAATTTTAGGTAATTTTGAAATCATTTTTTAGCCTCCTTACCTAGGTTAAGCAAGGGAAGAACCCCGCTCGTTTTATCGTCAGAAATAATCTTTCTATCAACTTTCTGAAAAACTTTTTCCATTGTCTCGATATAAATGCGTTGTTTTGTGACCTCTTTTGCTTTAACATATTCCTTATACAAAGCATTAAACCTAGAAGCATCACCTTGAGCATTATTAACCCTTTGCGTTTTATAGCCCTTCGCTTCTTCTATAACCTTAAGCGCTTCACCTTCCGCGCGTGGAATCACTTTATTGTACTCTGAAAGTGCTTGGTTAATCATTTTCTCTTTTTCTTGTTGGGCCTCATTGACTTTATTAAAAGACTTCTTTACCTTTTCAGGTGGAGTAACATCTTGAAGCACAACCTGATCAACTTTAATCCCTGTATCATATTTATCACAGAGTATTTGCATTCTTTCCAAAACCACCGCTGAAATTTCTTGCCGACCAATAGTCAAAACCTCATCGATAGTCCTATCACCAACAACCTCGCGCATCACTGCCTCAGAAATATCACGGAATGTCTGATAAGTATTTCTTACTTTAAATAAATATTTATAAGGATCATTAATTCGATATTGAACAATCCATTGCACTTCTGCAGCATTAAGATCACCTGTTAACATGAGTGATTCGGACTTAAAGTTTCCACTGGAATATTTTGTGCGAATCCCCACTTTTCTAGTTCTAAAACCAAACTCTTCCTTTAGCTGCCTTTCAACAGGAACCTTCGTGATAGATTCTACTCCAAAAGGAATTTTAAAATGTAAACCTGACTCTACTGTTCTTGCATATTTCCCAAAGCGTAGAATCACACCGACTTCTTCAGGTCCAACTGTAAAAAGACCTGTAGTAAAAAATATCAAAATTAATACCAAGCTTACAAAAAATTTAATTTTTTTCTTATTTTGGTTCATATTAATATTAATAACTTCTACATTTTCTCCATTTTTAAACATTGTATTCCTCCTTAATTTTTAAACCATTAAACTATAACTACAAAATCCAACCATTATCTATTTCTTGCTTGGCTACTTCTTGTTTAATGACGGTAGACTTCAAGGACTCGATAAAGTCTTCTTTGCCTGCTAAAGGTTTTTGAAGAGTCTCACCAGAGAAGTCTTCAATAAGCCCCTTTTTCCTTTGTAAAAGCTGAGATTTCTTATAATCGTCTTTAGTAATTTTATGATTGAAAGTCTCCCCACATTTTGGACAAGAAACTAAAACCTCATTAGGTGTTGGTGGTAGAAGCGTTGTATCTATCCAACCTTTTAAAAAGTCTTCTACCAAAACTATCGGGCTAAAACCGCTGATATCGACAATTCCTTTCACTGTAATCCTATCGCGTTGTTTTAATTTTTCAATTCTATCAACTAATTCAACATTATTAAGATCATAAACATAATCAATATCTTTAACATTAAAACCCGTAAAAATACCTTGCCCATCCGCCTTAGAATTAAAGCCAATATTTCCAAACTTAATAAAAACTAAAACAGCTTTGTTCTTATATTCTTGAACATTATTGCTAATTTTTGTGGCTTTTACAGTCTCATACGCTGACAAATAACCAAGTAACACTAAAAATAACACTAAAGTTACAATAAAATTTTTCTGGTTTTTTTTAAAAATTTTAGACATATCAAACTCCTTATAAAAAAATATGCTAGATTATCCCTCGATGCTTAACTCAGAAAAATCTGCAAAAGCCTTAAAGCTATCAACTAAAATCTTTAAAATATATAAACGATTATTTCTTTTATCCTGGTTTTCATCCATGACTCTCACAGTTTCAAAAAAATTATACAAGGCAACGCTTAAACTTTGAGAATAAAATAGGCTTAACATGTCTGAGTAGTAATTCTCGCATATTGTTGATAAAAAACTAGCATGCGTGTATAAGTCTTTTTCTGCTTCGCTCTCAAATAAATCTTCTCTCACTTGCCAAGCTATCGATAACTCTGTTTTCTTTAAAATATTATTCGCTCGTTTATAAAGCTCAACCACATTCAAAAACTGCTTTTCATCAATAACATTCATCATCAACTTAGACTTATTAAAAAAATCAAGTGGCAAACATTTTTCTCGATTAAAAATTACACTACGAACGATGTCAACTCTAATTCCTTCTTCCAAAAGCCAGTTTTCAATACGAGCATTTAAAAAATCTTGTAAAGCAATTAAAGTTTTATCCCGATGTTTCTGATCAAACTTAGGCTTAAAAGTATCCAAGCTAACCTTTATCAAGTCCAAAATATCTTTATTAAGTTTCTTATTCTTAAAAATATTAAAAATACCATAGATTTGTCGTCTTAGACCAAAAGGATCTTTAGAGCCTGTTGGTTTTTTCCCTAAAATAAAAGTTGAGACAATATTATCCAGCTTATCAGCAATACTAACTATTGCCCCCTCATTTGTTTGTGGCAGATTATCTCCAACAAATTTAGGCAAGTAATGATCTTCAATCGCTTGAGCCGTAAGCTCTTCTTCATTATTTAAAGCATAAAATTTACCCATCACCCCTTGCAGCTCAGGAAATTCATAAACCATATGAGTTAAAAGGTCTGTTTTACAAAGATCTATTATTCTTTCCAGCTGATGACTTTGGGAGATAGTTTTTGTAATTTCTTTCATTCTTTGAAGCTTATCAAAAACTGTACCTAGTTTTTCCTGATATATTAATGTTTTAAGTTCTCTAACACGATTTCTAAGGGGAATTTTGCTATCCTCATCATAAAAAAACACAGCATCATTTAGTCGTGCTACAGCAACTTTTTGATACCCCTCTTTAACAAGTTCAAGATTACGGTCTTTCCCATTACAAATAGCAATAAATTTATTAGAATAGACACCTCTTGCGTTAGCAAGGGAAAAACATTTTTGATGATTCTTTAAAACAGTATAAATAACAGGCTCAGGCAATCTTAAAAATTCTTCTGTAAAATCACATAAAACTGCAGTAGGGTATTCGACTAATGATGTCACTTCATCTAATAAATCGCTATCATTATCAGCCAGCATCCCACATGCTTTCAAAGATTGAGTAATAATATTTTTTCTCTTCACAAAATCCAAAATCAAACCTGTTTCTTCAAGTTTTTTAAAATAGTCAACAATATTTACAATATCAAATTTAACAGCTCTAAAACCACCAATACCATAACTCGCTTTTTCATTTTTTACCTCTGCAATTTCCAAGTCAATAAGCTCATCATCAAAAATAGCCAAAATCCATCGAATAGGTCTAATAAACTTAAATCCAGAATTATTCCAAACCATCATTTTTGAAAAAGGTAGTTTCCTGCTAAACTCTAAACATATTTCAGGTAAAAGTTTGCTTGTTTGTAAAGCTAAGCTTTCTTTTTCAGCATAAAGATATATACCTTTATCTGTTATTTTCTCTTTCACTTCCTCAGAGGAAAGGTTAAGTTTTTTCATAAACCCGAGCAATGCAGCAGAAGGCTTGCCTTCCTCATTATAAGCAATTCGTTTAGGTGGACCGGCAATAATTTCTTTTGGAGTGGTCTGTTCCAATGCCAAATCATTAACTTTTATAACAATTCTAGTGGGAGTTATAAATAGTTCAATATTCTTAAAAAATAATTTTTGCTCGGTTAAAAGTCTGGAAAAAATATTTTTAGCCTCACGCCTTACAGTCATTTGAGCAGATAAGGGTAGCTCTTCAGTGCCTATCTCAAATAAAAAATTTTTATGCATAGATAACCCTTTTAGTTTTAATACAGAATCTTCATTTAATTTTAATAAACTATACTCTCGCTGATTATTAAGGATCTCTAGTCCTCAAGCACAAAGGTAAAACATTGTTTCTAATATAGTAACTCTCTACTAATTTAGAAGATTCACCCTCATAAACATTAACAATATTTTTCGAAGTAAAGCTCAGCAGTTTTTTTAGCTAATGTTCTTATTCTAAAAATATAATTCGCCCTTTCAGTTACACTGATGACTCCTCTTGCATCGAGTAAATTAAAAGTATGCGAAGTTTTAAGCACATAATCATATGCAGGTGCAACCAGTTCAATATCAAGCAGAGCCTTAGCTTCTCCCTCAAAGGAATTAAAATTTTTAAAAAGCATATACACATCCGCTCGCTTGAAATTATACTCAGAAAATTCTTTTTCATTACTCAAAAAAACATCGCCATAACTTAACCCATCCGTCCAAATAAGATCATAAACATTATCAACTGCTTGAGAATACATTGCCAAACGCTCAAGTCCATAAGTAATTTC
This sequence comes from bacterium, assembly GCA_024222485.1. Classification (GTDB taxonomy): domain Bacteria; phylum RUG730; class RUG730; order RUG730; family JAAEPJ01; genus JAAEPJ01. The sequence continues at coordinate 10,061 of JAAEPJ010000121.1, forward strand.
AACAGTAATAGGATTTAACTCCAAGCCACCTACCTGCTGGAAATAAGTAAATTGAGTAATCTCCATGCCATCAAGCCAGACTTCCCAACCAAGCCCCCAAGCACCAACAGTTGGTGATTCCCAGTTATCTTCAACAAACCTAATATCATGTTCAATCGTATTGATACCTATAGCTTCTAAACTCTTTAAATATAAACTCTGAATATTGCTAGGTGCAGGCTTAACTACGACTTGATATTGATAATAGTGCTGCAAACGATTAGGATTTTCTCCGTACCGACCATCTGTTGGTCTTCTGGAAGGTTCAACATAAGCTGCTGCCCATGGCTTAGGTCCTAGACAACGAAAAAATGTAGCAGGATTGAATGTCCCTGCGCCCTTTTCTGTATCATATGGCTGCATAATTGCACAGCCATTATCAGCCCAATAACGCTCTAAAGCTAAAATGATTTCTTGAAAGGTTTTCATTAAATTAAACAAAGCTCCCTTTAAAATACGAATTATTAAAATTTATTTTATTAAATTTTAGATAGGATGTCTATGCAGAACATCTTATATTCCAATAAATATTTCTATGATTGAATGTTATGCCGCAGCTGCCAGCTGCTTAATTTGTTCAACAGATTCTTGATCAAAAACTTCCTCAGAACTAAAACCTCGCTCACGCCTAAACTTAGCAGCCAACGGTAGTAAAACTAACTGCACAACAGGACCACCAAGAAGCGTAATAGTATCCATAAAACTATCCGATGCATGTGCCGCAATTAAAATTACTTTTTTGGTAAAACTTAAATCATCTGCTGTTATATGGAAAGGACCTTGGATTGTAACGACTTCCTCATTGCCATTTTGAATATTAAGATCAGCACCATCACCTATATTAACCGTCAATTCCTCTGCATCATGCTGGTTAAATATTTTAATAACGACCTTAGGTTCAAGTCCATCTAAGATATTCACCAAAGCTTTCTCTTTACCAGAAATCACAAACTGTAAAACCGGCACTGATTCTATATCTAACTCTTCCAGAGTATCATATTCTTCTAAAAGACTAATGATCTCCACACCCGAAGTATTTTGCAACTCTGCCATAACCAATTGATCAATTAAATAGGCTGCAGTGTCCTTATTAAAAAACTTCTTAGGTTTTAAAGGATCATCTTTCAAGTTTTTATAATAATTTTTTGCATACTCATAAGCCTTAAGACCAAGCACTTTTCCCGGGGGAAGAACAAGTCCATCACTCCCTTCAAAATACCCTAAAACTGAAAGTGCCCCCATATTAATAAGATATGTTATTTCCTTAGGTCTATTTTCATCTAATAGTTTAGGGAGAGTTTCCCTATCTACTGCAAATTTAATTGTAGCTCCCTCTCTATCACGATCTTTAACAAAAGTAATCATCTGGAGCAAAACATCATCAAAATCCTTAATTCCACCTCTAAATACAATCGTAAAACCTTTAAGGTTTTGAGGTAAGGATTGTTTAATCTCAGCAAATGTTCTACCATTTGTTTCAATTATTTTTTCCCCACCACTTATTTTTGCTTTAAAAACTTCTTCCTCTAAAATTTGACGCATACCATAATCAGTCTTAAATAATTCTTCTAAATCATAATTTTGATCAAGCATCATAGACATAATTCTTCCTGCTTCTGCTAAATTAAATACTCCACCATCTGCGTTTTTCTGGACATCAAATAATCTATTAATATAGATATAAAGTAGCTCATCCATAGTTTGAGTACTGGCTAAGGCATCAGCATGTGCGTATTTTAAAGCTTCTTCGAATGGGAGATGTTTATATTTATTAAGGGCATTCCCTTCTGCTTGTTCATGCTCAATTAATCTATCTGTAAATCCACCTTGAGTAATATTATCAGCAAACTCCAAAGCTTTCATATCTCGATTAGTCAGATACCAAGTATGGTTGTAGTCGAAAAGACCTATTGCTTTATCTTGATTATTAATTACCTTAATATCAATACATAATGCTTCTTCAAGTTTTAAAATAGTAGCAGCTTTAGGAATTTCAGAAATTTCATACCCTTCTTTTTCTAAAATGATATACCCTGCAAGGGCAGCCTCACCAAACTCAGCTGCAACATCAATATCACTATGAGTTTGCTCATGTTTATTATCATTAAGGGAATCATCAATATCACTTGCTACATCACTAAAAGTATCACTATCGTCTTCTAGTAAAGATAACTCTTCTATTAGTTTATATAAATAATATCTATGCCTATTATCCAGTAAAAAAAATTTCAACACATCTTCTTTTCCATCAAGATCCAATCCATCAAAATCACTATCTTTAAAGTCAACAAAAAAATCTGACAAATAAAACTTACCGACATGTTCAGTAATAATATTTTTAGATTTTAACCTAGCAAAAACTTTTCCTCTTATCTCTTCCTCTTCAAAAATTGCTGCTAAACTATCTTGTGTAATTGATTGATAAAATAAAAAGTCCCTTAATTCTTCTTTATAGATGTCAATACCTAGCATCTCCACATCTTTTTCTGTGAAGTCAACAAAATTATTGACGACATTAACGGCTCCTTTCTCCTCTTCTTCAATAATATTCAGATTCAACAAATCAGAAAAAACTTCTTTTCTTTTAGCCTCCTCAATAAAGATTGATTGCAAGTTCTCTTCTTTAATGTCAAGAGGTATATCTCTAAGTTGTGCAAGTGCTTTTTCCGCTACAGGCTTAAAAAACTTAGCACCAAGCTCATCTTTTAATGTCAAAATATCTCTCACATCTTGTTCTGTTACATCTACATCTAGATCAATATCATACTTCGGTAAATTATTTATCAGAGAAAAAAGCAAAAGAAAAAAACCAATTCCTCCAGCACTACTCGCAAAAATAATCCCAAAGAAAAGTGAAAAAGAAACAATAGGAATAAAAATATTAAGAACCAAAATAGTTCCTACAGCAATCAGTGCTAAGATAAATAAACCCCCCCCCCCCCATCTTAACCATTTTCTATTGCGTTGTTTCTTAAGCGCTTGACTAACAGGCAAATTAGCTTCCAACCTTGCTTTAGCACGGGTTATTACAATATCTTGCTTATTATCTGCAATCTGAAGTTCTCTAACTCTTGGGTCAACTTTTTCTGCTATAATATTAGATTGATTGTCGCCATGCTCCTTTAAAAAATTTGCTATATCTAGGGTGAAAAGATTTAGATTCCACGAATTAATCATCGTATCTATTCGCATTGCCGTATATTTTTTCAAAAATGAATAAAGCTGTATATTTGAATTTTCCGAAAAATTTTCTTTCGCCAGAATTTTCTGTTCTTCATCAAAATTCTTATCCTTATTTTTTAAAACTAAATAATCTCCAAATTGATAAATACGATCCTGATAAACTTCACCAAAATCCATAATAAAGTCAGCCAAATAAAGATTAAACTTAAGATCTGAATCTTTATCATAATTTTTCTCAAGTTGCTCTTCTGCTAGCTGTAAAAACTTAGTGATAAACTCAATACGATAAAACTGTAGCCTTGTCTTTAGTAAGAGGGTAACAATATCCCCTTTAAGTTCTGCCTCAATATCTACCTCATCTAAATCTATCAAAGCAAGTGGAACCTCTCCGACATCATTAATCATCCCTGCATTCTTTAACTTTTCGATAATTTCGGTTGCTTGATCCTGTTTATCTTCTGGTAATATTAATTTCATTACCTCTTCTGTAATAGGATTGAACTTTCTATCATCACCTAAGGAGTTCTTAACAGCGGCTGCGAACTTATAAAAAATTTCTACAGAATATTTTGAAATAAGAGTTGTCGCATCTAAAACTTCTCCCAGTTCCGCATCACTAGAAATAAAAACTTGTAAATCAGGCAAAATTTTAGCGGGTTTAAATCTATTTTTTAAAAAGCGAAGAGAAATAAACCCTATAATCACAGCCACTATGATTCCTCCCCCTAAAATCATTAATATTGGTGAAAAAATTTCCAATGCCAAAGAGACCATCACAATAATTAGACCAATAAAAAGAGCAGCAACCATAAATATATTAAAATATAACCATTTTCTTTTTTTATTCTCTGTTTTGAAAACATCAGAAAATATTTTCTCATCTTTTGTTTGTAAGTCTTTTTCCACAATTGGCAGATAAACTTTAGCATTATAACTTCCTTGATAAATGGCTGACTCAAACAATAACCTCCTAAAAACATTAGTATTTGGAGCGTTCCCAAAATCAAATTTTATAATTCCTTTATCTACACGATTAGCAACTAGCCGGAAAGCATCTGTAAAAAACAAAACATCACTACCTTTAAGGGCTAAAAAATCTTCTATGTCTGCCTCTGTAATAGAAACATTTTTTTTATTTAAAAATTTAGCTCTTAATCTCATAGATCTTAAGGTATTTAAGGCTAAGTTAATCAGTGGATATTCAGACTCATCTAAGTTAACAGCTTTTAAAGTCTCATAATATTCCTGCTCCTTATCACCAAATTTATAAGTAAGACCTTTACTACTAAATTTATCTAAAACATTCCGTGCAATAATTACAGCTATTGCTTTTCTAGTAGATACATGAGCAAACACATCAAACTCTTCTCCAGTCAAGGTTACTTCTTCCTTATTTTTTATGATAAATACCTCATCTTCCTCGACCTTTGATGCTTCTTTCGCCTCTATGATTTCTGATAGTTCGGCTCTTTTTGATAGTTTTACTATATTTTCCAAGTTAAAATTAACTTCTTCTTCGTCTATAACTCTTACAATATCTGACTCATCTTGCACTAAGTTAGAAGGAATTAGAATCTTTAGCTCTCTAACAGTCTCATCATTAGAATCATCACTTAGAACCTCCACTTTATATTCTTCGTTATCTGCTTCGTTATCTGCTTCGATGATATTCTTGATATCAGAGGTAGATATGTTAGAGATAAGATCTATATCCTTTCGTTGTAGGTTCTTATTATATTTTATTATCTCCTCATTAATATCACCTGAGATATTAACATTAGAGTTGTCATCAATAAGCACTTCTTCCAAAGGCAAATCAAATTCAAAAGATAATTTTGCAAGTTCATTCTTAATTTCTTGGACAAAAAGATCACCAATAATTAAATTCCCAGAATAAAACCGCCCCTCTCTATCAACATAGTAGCGAATAGAACGATAATTAATTCCTGCATCCAGCCCTGCTTGTATCTGGTTTCTTATAGCAGACACACTTTTTAAAAACCTTAGCTTTTTAAACATGTTCATTCCAGTTACTATATACCCGTATCTATTCCCATTATTTAGGAAACCATTTGCAGTATCACTTACAACCACACCACCCGCTAAATGTGCTTCTTTAAATTGATCATTAAACCCATCTTCACTTTTATAGTATAGAGAAAAAGCCGGTAGAAAGATATTGTTCTTAATTTTTTCAACATCACTTTGCGCTTCATTTCTTTTAGCTTTTTTATTTTTTTCTTTCTTTGCGACTTGATCCCGCAATTCCCTTCTATCATTGCTATAATGTTCTTCAATCTTAAAAATAAAGTTATATTTATTATTTTTTACTGCAAAACATTTTTTTATAAATGCCTTTTTTTGATTGGGATGTTTATTATAAAATATTATCAACTTTACCAAACTATTCATATCATCAATATCATTAATATTCTGAATTATTTCAACGAAGTCATCGCCAAAAAAACCTTGCAATAGGCTGCTATAATATTTTTCTTTTTCAAAATCAGTATTGACCTGATAACTTTTAGTTGGTTTTAAAAAATTTGTTGGAGAAGCACTAAAGGCCTCCGCTGGAGATGTTGGAGATACTATAGGTGTTGCAGATTCCATAGAATCTGTAGCGGCTGCAGGTTCTGGAGGTGCTGTAGGGGCTGGGAACAAAGGTTTTTTTATAAGTGTTCCATTTTCTATAGAACTTTCTGGATATAATGTTGATTCTTTCTTCTCTCTGTTCAAACTATCATGAAATATGCTTTCTAGTTCCTCGCTTTCTTCAAAGTCTTCTTTTAAAATATATGTTTTAAATAAAAACTCCATGGCCTCATAATTAGATACAAAATTTTCAACATTATTATAATCCGCGATAGATGGGTCAAATAAATATTTTAATAAGTATTGACTTAACAACCTTTCATCTCCTCCATTCATAATAAAAAATAATATAATAAAATGGATTGAATCTATTGCAGTATCTAATTGAATCTTATTATCAAATAGAGCCTCCATTATTAAATTCAATACATTAGAATTATTATCTTGAAATTCTAGTAATTCTTTAATATTTTTCTCTCCAACTTCGTTAATAATATTTTCAACAGCGTTTCTTACTTTATTATCATTATTGGAAACATCTATATTGGAAACATCTATATTGGAAACATCTATTTTATTAAGGTTGACTACGGCTGTTTCAAATCTTTTAAAAGCTTCTTTTAGGTTAAATAATTCAAGCTCATTAATATCAGATGGCGCTAAGTGTACAATGTTATGAAAAGGCAACAGATCGGGTATAGCATCAAGAGAAAACCCAGAAGAGTTAGAATGTTTAGAAGATTCAGAAGGCTCAGAAGGTGCTGACGGGACCATATTCTCTATCTCAGCTTTATTATCATTCCATTTTTCATGTAAAAACTTTCCTTTATTCTGATAACTGTCAGAAAAACCAGGGTCCTGCTCATCTTCCAGTAATTTATTGATTTGTAATCCATAGATAAAGGCAAGTAAATTAGAGTCTTCTTGTAGACTTTCAGTCAGTTCATCAAGATTCCCAAATTGGTCTTCGAGCATTTCTAAGCTAACTATATTTAACGCAGAATTTGTCATTAAAATTCTATCAAGGAATCTTATGTATTTATCATATTTACCTAAATCTCGTTTTTCATTGGCAAAAAACGCTGTTGAAGCTTGATTCACAGGCTGCCTTAGAATATAGTTGGCAGCTATATCATAAGCTTTTTTAGTAAAAGGATCATTCCATTGTTTACTAAATTTGTTATAACCAAACCTACGCAAAAATTCAGCTCTTTCAATAATATTGTACAGGTCATCTACGTTATTTGCACGATCAATTTCATTTACAATTTTCTTTGTAATTTCTTCTAGTTTTAAACTTATAACTTTAAGACTCTTTTGCTCAAAACCTGATAAATTAAATGGAGCTTTAATTTCATTGTCTGCAACCTTTAATCGAGTAAGCTTAGAGTGGAGATACTCCATTTCTACTCTATTATAAATATATTTTCTAAAGTAATAAGCAAAAATGAACATTATCAGTATAGCAAGATTCACATAACTTATAGTAGTGAGGATCAAAGTGGCTAAAGCAAGGTTTAAAATTGGCAAGGAAAAGCCAAAAGCAGCTAGACCTGGTGCCACTGAAAAAGTCAAACTAACCACATAAATAGCAAGCGAAATTATCAGGAGTAAAAATACAAATTTAAACACTAATTTTAATGCTTGATAAGCAGCATTACTTTTCGTATAAGTATTTTGTAAATTTAATACGTAATCTTCTTTATCTTGTATATCTCTATCCACCAACAAAATTCTCAACATATTGGGGTTATATTTAAAAACATTTTTAATTAAAGAACCAAACTCTACAGAGATATCTTCCCCAATAAGTTCATACCCATCTAACTCCATCACTTCTAAAGGCGTTAAACTATTAATAACTTTATTACTCCCCTCTTTTAAAATTTTTCTTTTTAAAATACCAATATTTTCAAGACTCCGAGCTAAAATAACTTGGTTAGACTTATTTCTAGAGTTCAGCCAAAAGAAAAATAAAGATATGGCAAATATTATAGCAGGAATACCCCCTCCATAAACAACCCCAAAAATAACGAAGGAAGAAATAATAACAATCAGAGCAGCACTAACAGATATTAAGATACCTTGCATTTTCTTATTTTTAGCTACATCTGCCGCCAAAAAAGTTTTAAAAATAATACGCAATAAAACTAAAAAACTTAAAAAAGAAATTAACGATACAGCAATACCTCCACCAAAAATTATAATCGCCGGGATCAGTCCTGGGAACGCGAAATTAAGAAACAATAGTAAGCCAAAACCAAAGACTGATAATGCCACTGTTAGCAAAGGACCCAGAGTAAAAAACTTACTATCTTTTTCCTGCATTGGTCTCAGCTTATCTGCTACACTTGCTTTTGCTGAAACTTTCTTCCTATGATAATCCGTAAGTTTTATTATCATCAATAACTCTTTTGGGCTAAGATCTTGATCTAAAATAACAGCTGATGCTTTATTAATATTCATAATTATCTTAGTAACTTTACGATTTCGCTTCGCTTCTAATCTTTCTTCGTCTAGTTGATCATACGCTCCGTCATCTCTATCTAAATTATCAAGATAATCCAAATATTCTGTCATTTGTTTTTTTAATTTTCTAATTCTTTTTTGTTCTATAATTTTATTTTCTTTTAGCCCTGATATTTTTGACTGTTTGAGCTTGTTGAAATAATTAAAAACTGCAAAAGCGATAAAAACTAAGGTAGTAGCTAATATCAACCATAAAGATGGCAGGACAAACAAACCGATTAAAACAGATAAAATCACAGATATTCCTAAATCAAGCCAAGTAGATGGTAAATTCCTAATAAAACTAAGCCCCGTTCTAAGTATTATGAGTGCAGAAACTAAAATAACAGCCAAGCCCACAGCCAACTGTCCACCCAACAATGCCAAAATAAAACCACTTACAAAACCTAGAACCCCGATTACAATAAATATTGATTTTAAGGTTCTCCAAAATTTCTCCTTTTTCTCTATTGCATCTATTTCAACTTTTTCTTCTTGAGTCTCAAGCCCTTCTATAAAATCTTTCAAATTTTCTTTTAAGAAAAGATAACCATCCTCTATCTTTGCAACTTCCAATAATTGAATCATTTCATAGCGTTGCTGATCTTCTGTAAGTTTCCCAGCTATACGATCACGAATAGATCTAATAGCGAACTCTCTACCAAAGCCAAACTGCCCCGGCTCATTATTATTATATAAAAAATCATCTAATTTTTCTTCCTTTGCCTCTCGATCACGCATATCAATCATAATCTGAATATTTTTGATGTCTGCCATTGAGGCCTCTGGAACATCTTTCTTAGTTAATTCTAAATTACCCAAAATATTACTATATATATTTTGCGTATCAACATCCATACTTTGAATATGGTCACTTAAAAACTGTTCTATGTCCGCCCTATTTTCATGTTCCGCGACTTTATCCGCGACTTTAAAAGTAAAATATTTTAAAACCTCATGTTTCAAAATAACATTCTCTAGAACTGACCTTACCTTATCTACGATATCTATGATAGTTTCTGGCAAAGAATTCTTAAATATTTCATCTATATCCATAAAATCACCTATTGGCTTCCAGTTTTTATTAATAATATTTCTATTCATTAAAAATTGTTTGACGCTCTGAGTATGTATGCCAAGGTCATCTCTAGGATCATAATCCATAATTAGCTCTAAATCAACAAGGTCCTCTAGCGTGAATAAATCTAAATTCAAAATCTGATGTGTAGAAGCCTTAAAATACTTCAAGTAAAAATCTCGTTCACCAAAAAAATTACCATCAATTAAGCCTCTAAACATTTTCCTATTACTCTCATCAAGATTAACTTTCTGTAAATAAACTTTTAAAATATTATATTTTCTTAAATCCAAAGCTGTATAATTTTCCATAGCTTTAATTTTAAGCTCGTTAAAAATATATCTCATAGCATGACTATAAATAACTAATGACTTATCTATTGATTCCAGTAAATCAATTTCTATGTTTGTCAAATCTTGAGATCCGTCTATCTTAGATAGTCTAATATCTAATAAAGTCAGATAATTATTCTTAAAGTTATTAATATCTTTATTATTATCTAAATGTATTAACATAAATGCTATTTCTACTTCCCCAAAATCACCGTTATTTAAATTACCTTGAATAATATCAAACATCTTTAAATATGGAAGAAAAGAAGTATCAATGCCTCCTTCCTTAAAAAAGTAATCAAGCATTCTAATATCTAAGAGAGTAACTTCTATTTCTGTTTCTTCTTCTATACCAATATATTTATCATCCAAAACCATCATGATATACTCTAAGTCTGCTTTCTCTATCTCAGTTCTATCTTGAAGCTTTACCATAAGCTCTAACATTTTGAAGTTATCAATTTTATGCTTAAAAATAGCAAGCTCTCCCACTCCTTTTAAAAATAAATAATCTCTTTCTGTAAAATCACCCTTTTTATTTTTCAGGATCTGCAAATACCAAGCTTCATAGATAACTCTCATATTCTGTATTACATCTTGATCTCCTACTTTAATTGCAGTATTCACCAATAAATCCAGCTTAACTAAATCAGACTCCTCTGCATTCTCAATTTCCTTATCAGCTAAATGTTGCATTGCATTTTTAACGACGATATCAACTGCCTGACTTATAAAAAAACTATCCTCACTAATCAGTCTATTTGCATAATCAAACTCATCTGCTTTGGCATCAAATGAAACTTTCATCTCAGATATCGGCTGCCATGAATCCATAACCTCAAAATCAGAAAACTTAGAATCTGAAACAATTATATTCGAGTCTACATTTTTATTATTGTCTCCAAACTTTTCAAAAGAGATGATCTCTTCAAAAACTGCATATTGGCACATAGTAATACTTAAAAAATGATAAATTGCATATAGGGTTAGAAGAAAAAAAATAAAAGAAACAACAATAAAAATAAAAGAAACAACAATAAGAGAAAAGCACAAGAAAGTAAAAATTGATGCAGTAAGTATGAAAATAGCATTTAAAATATTAGTTTTATTGACTCGTGGTTTAAAATTTTTTAATTTCTGAGAACCACCGAGCAATAATGTAGTTGTCTTACCTTCTCCCAGTTTTCCTATTTTTTGTCTATTAGCACTGATAGAAACATTCTTATTACCTAAAACAGCCCTAAAGGGAAGAACTTGTGCCCTTTTATTTAGGTTCGTGACCTCTACACGATCACTACCATTAATAAAAACATACAAAAACTTATCCGGAGAAACAGTGGCATGCATTGTATCAATATTTTGATTATTGACAATCTCTTTGGCTCGCCGTATGAGTATTGCGTCTTGATAAGAGGTAAAAAAGATTCCATTCGTTTCTATAATCCCTTCTAGTAATGAAATATCAAACTTTTTTTCTTTCGTATCTTCTTCTTTCGTATCTTCTTCTTTCCTATCTTCTATCTTGAAAAATAACTGATGATTTACTTCCTTTTCAGAAATTTCTATATTTTCTGACCTTGATTCTTGATATTGCAAATTATTTTTAATTTGCAACTCAAAAAATATCGAAATGAAAACGACAAATAATAAGACTGAAATTATCATCCAAATAATAAAAAACCCTGGGAAAAATATTAAAGCAACAAATCCAATCAAAATAAGTGTATATAAAAATGCAGAAAAAACCTTTAATTTAGATGTCAACTTATAAATACTCACCTTATTTTCAGCATTTATTTGTGCTTTTCTATCATCATGAGACTTAGCATTATCAATATCTTTTCTTGCTGCTTCTAAATCAGAAAAATCAAACCATTTTTTAATTTTGCTAATTAAGGAGCGATCAAGACTCTCTTCTTCCTTACTCTTAGCTACTACTTCAAATAACTCCTCCTTTTTTTCCTCTATTTGGTGCAACTTAATATTTTTATTTTTTTTCATTTTACTCTCATTTACATCCATATTAACTAAGCTTAAAATAGAGGACTCAACAGAAAATTTCTCACTACTCTTTTCCTCACTACTCTTTTCCTCATATTTTTCAATATTTTCTGTGGCTTCTTTAATAAAAAAATAAAAACTTTCTTCTATATTTTTCTCAGCATACAAACTCTCTATACTTTCATTCTCTTCCATTATTAGCATATTTTTCTTCTTCTTATTGAGACCAATCAATCTAGTCGCATTAACAAGGTCAAAAATTTTTTCTTCTTGTGGCAGTAAAATTAATTCATTTTCAAGTTGGTGATAAAACTTATTTGCGGCTATAACCGCATGGTCATCAAACTGATTGTTGGCTCTCATTTTAATGAGGGCAATAAAACTAAATTTCTCATAATTTTCAGTATATTCCCCATGATAATCATCAACCCCCTTTTGATAAATATATTGTGTTAAAAAATCAAAATTTTGCTGATCTTTTTCGGAAAAATCAACATCTTCTTTGACAATAATCCGATAATCAAAACTTTCATAAAATTTATCAAACATATCGATTATTAACATTTCTACATAAATATCTTCGTTTTTTGCTTTTAAAAAGTTTATCTGACTTTCTGTTAAACCTGCTAATTTTTTAGCTTTAAGCAACTCAGCAATTTTTCTATGATATTTCTCCTCTTCTAAAAAACTTGCGGAAGTTATATCATAATCATCAACTTGTAATTTTTGGTCATTCTTAAATTTATGATTTAACCGTTCTTTCGTAACTTCTTTATAGGCAGTATGATTATTAAAGTTCAAAACTTCTAATTTATATTTATCAAGTTCTGTAAGCTTGGTATAGTCTGCTTTTTTATCCCAGTAACGCTTATGCATCTCACTTTCCAAGGAATTAAATACTTTCTGCTTTATATTTTCCTTTAATTCTAAGTTCTCATCATTAGCTTCGAGCATTTCGAGATCTTCTTTAGTTAACTTATAATTAGAGTCGAGATCATTCATATTGGCTATTAACTTTAGTTCTCGAATTTGCCAAATTTTTTCATTAGAAATATTAATCGAATTCTCCTTAAAATAGTCAGACATATCAAGAAGTTCGTGTTCATCTAATTTACCATCATTAACAAAGCTGCTTAGAACAAGTCTATAAGCAGCTTTATGTAAAGAAATATCTGAATCTGCTAAGAATAATCGAGCAAGGGTAAGGTCATCACCTGTATAAACCGCTTTCCCAATCAAGTCATAAGCAATTTCATTACAATTTTGAATAGCAACTTTATGTTTTCCATAATTAGTAAAATAATTCCTTACAAAATTAAAAGCTTGTTTATATTCAGGTTTTTTCCAAGTACCATCAGAATTTTTCCCTTTATCAAATAATAATTGTGCTTCATCATAATTTTTATCCAAATCAACAGGGTTAGATTTGTTGTACTCTGCATTCAATCTTGTTGCAATAGCATCCAACCTTGTTTCAGTAGCATCCAAATCACCAACATATTTAATAGTGACTTCTTTAGTACTCCTAATTTCTGGCAAAATACGCTGCATTTCTCGATAAAAAATAAGCTGCTGCTCAGCAGGTAAATTAGCCGCGTCAAATTGATGCTTAAAAATTTTAAGCATCATTTCTTTAATAGAATCTACAGTTATTTTCTGATTAAGTTCTGCTATCTCATTTCTCAGTCTGTCTCGTTCTGAGATCAAGCTATCATATTTTTTTTTAAATTTTTTCGCTTGTTTTTTTGCGAATTCTTTTTCAAATTGTAAAGGAGCATGTGTATTTCTATATTGAGCAGAAAGTAGTAAGTTCTTTGTTTCAACTATTTTAGATCTAATAATATAAAGCTCTGATTGTTTAGCTTCTAATGTCTCAAAAAAGTTGTCATCGATTATTCTATTTCCAGTCGGCAATATTTCAGCAAACATCTTCATACGACTTACTAGGTCGGTATAAGTTAAGCCATCTACTTGAAATAATGATGTCAGTGCTAAACCCGCTTGAAAATTGTTAGGTTCGTTAAAATTTTGTATGGGCTGTAAATAAGAAGTTCTCGCAAGTAATAATTCTTCATAAAGATCATTATTTGTTTCTTTCGTAATATTAGGCGCAATAAGCAGGCAATTATAGTTCTTCTTTTTAAAAATATCAAATACTTCATTGCTATGAAATCCACCTAAATAGGCAACGGACACATCCTCATTAGCTTTGATAATATTCTCAGCAAAAATATAATTTCTTTTATCCGCATAAACATAAAAATCACGCATAATTTTAACGGCTTCTTTAAATGAAAGGTATGTTTTTTTAAGAGCAAACATCCAAACTAAATCATTGGAATACTTCATAAGATATTTATGGATTTTATCCAAATAAACCTGCCCATTAAGTAAAACATCCCCCACCTCAAGAGCAATCGCTGAATTATTAAAAAAACGGGAGTAGAGCTTTAGAGAACGCTCAACATCAATTAATTCTTTTTCATTCATATTTATTGATGCGGCTTGTAAAAGTTTATAAGCTAAAACTTCTTGATCTGCTAACAATCTTCCTGTATCAATTGAAACAAACATATTAAGATAATTCAAATAATCTTGTAATGATTTTAACCCCCTAATAGGAATATTTTTATTACGCGATAATTTTTGTAAATATAAATAATAAGTATTCTTTTCTTCTTTTTTAAGCTTCCAAATCTGCTGATATTCTTCTTTTGTCAAAAAATCCAAAATACGAGACTCAAATACTCTAGCATCCTCTTGAACATATTCAATTTTAAAAATTTTTTGTTTTAGATGTTGAGAAAGGTATAACTTATAAAGCTCTGGGGCTTGCTTTTTAAAGCTAATAGAGTAGTAATTACAAAAATCATTCAGCTTAAAAACATACTCTCCTATACTCATTTGATTTGTTTTGTAAGCTTGCAAGATGTTTTCAATTTTCTGAAGAGGCTTTTTGTAAAACTTTGCTTTATCTTTATTAACTTTAGCAAGAATAAGCCCAATAAAAAAATTCCCTTCTTCGCGCAGCTTATAGGAGTCTACCAATAAATTATAATCTTCTCGATACAGCTGCTCATCTTCTAAACCTTTGAGTCCAATCTTAGAATTAAAAGCTGCATATTTCTCAGCACCACTCAACAAACCTTTTTCCATTAATGAATCAGTAAATGTATTTTTTATCCCATATAATTCAGGAAGTGCTTGTAAAAAATTAATATCCAAGTCTTGCCAAGCACCTTCAACATAAATATTTTTTAATTTTTTACCATATCTAGCATAGACGGCTTCTAAAATTTGATAAGTATTCTGTTGAACTTCAAGATTACAATGTAGATCTTTAATCAAAATAACTGTTTTATTATTATTATCAATAAAATGAGCTTTAACAACCCTTCCAGTTTCTGGTCCTAACAAAATATCCGTTTTAAAACTAGAGGGAGTAGGGGATCCCAAAGACTTAGCAAAGCAATTTTCCATGCCTGTAGAAGTAATAAAAAATATCAGAAGTAAAAAAGAGACAAAATTTTTTTTAAACATATATTTCTCCACTATAAAACTAAATCAATTATAATACGCAAGCAATATCCCTCTAAAGTGATGCTTTATTTCTTAGAAGCAACTGACGAATATTTAGGCTAAAAAGCATATTATTTCTCTTTAAATTTAGAGTCAAAAATACAAAAAAAGTTTCATTAATTTATTAAAACATAAAAAAAATATACTGTACCCCATTAAGAAATTTATAAAAAGTGAGAATATTAATATAATAAAATCACTTAAATTAATGGAGGTCCTTTTAAAAAAATGAAAAATAATTACTCCTCTCAAGACAAATTTAATATTGTGCTAGAAGCA
>JAAEPJ010000122.1 GCA_024222485.1 bacterium
AAAAAAATTTTTTTTTTTTTTTCCAACACAAAACCCGTTTCAGGGCTTTCTAAGATTTTTTTTTTTTTTGGTTTTCGGTAACTAAATCACATTTACATAGGTTATGGGCGGCGAAAGCCCTGGGCGGGTGGGAAATCTGGGGGAGGGGGAGGCCAAGAACGCCCTCCGCCGAAGGTGACCCTGGTGGTGTTTTCTACCCACCCCCAAGTGTATTGACCCATTTTTTTTGCAGTTTCTGCTCCGGACTAATCCCAGGCAACTTTTGTATGATACCACAAACCCCCTGGTCAGGGGTCAGGGGTCAGCGGCCATGGGTTCGAACCCGGACCCGGGAGGGGACGGATGGATGTATTACTTGGAGACGATGTTCGTATTTCTTACAGACCAGTTCAGTATTTGTCATCTGCGGAAATTATTATTTTTTATTCTTCAATTATATAGGCCTTTCTCCACCCTACCTAGTATACGCACATTGAATCTTTAATAAAATGACCTCCTGGAGCGGTGCCCACTTGGCCGGTTGGGGACAATTTGATCAATTTCAGTCTTAAAAGAGGAGGAGAAGGAGGAGAAACGTACTTAAAAAAAAAAAAAAAAAAAAATATTTTTTTTTTTTCAACACAAAATCCGTTTCAGGGAATTCTAAGACTTTTTTTTTTTTTTTTGGGTTGTGTG
>JAAEPJ010000123.1 GCA_024222485.1 bacterium
TACCGATATAGCCAACGCTAAGCACTTATCTGACACCGTTATTGAGTTGCTACAAGAAAATGCACATGAAATAGGGGGAGAATGGGCTGATAGTTATCTTGACGATGTATTGATATCGGAAAAACGCGAAAGCCTCAAAGCCAAAATAGTCGATTGGTTAGATGAAAATGCAGAGCAACCTACTTTCTTTACTGCCGAGAATCCCATAGTTATCACTGGTTGGTGGGATGGTGAAGAAGTGCAATCAAACCCCATTAAGCAAAAAGCATAATGCAACAGAATTAAGCGGAGGGATTAATAAATGAAATGGCTGAAACAACATTATGAGGCTTGGTTAATTGCCTTAGCTCGTAAAATATTAATTGATAGAAATGTCGCTCGTTCTGCCGTAGTAAGCCGTAGAGATAATAACGATATGTGGGCAATGGCCGAACGGCTTAAACAAATAGAAAGCCGTATCAAAACCGCTTACAAGCATATTTAATGCAACACAATTACCCCAA
>JAAEPJ010000124.1 GCA_024222485.1 bacterium
ATTTAATGAAAGGGGTGTAGAGCCTATGCAACAGGTATCCCTCCCTACGGTTTTGTGACATTTACATGTTAGTGACTATCTAAGACTATTTAAGACTGACAAATAAACTAATTACACGAGATAAAATACACGGTTGAGAACGATAGGGAAGAAAATAAGAAAGTTCATACAATAGGTTAACCGTTTTAAAGAGGCTAGAGGAAGTGACGTATAGAGCAGTTAGTCCTACTACAGTCTACCCCTCCTTGATAAAAAAATGATGAGCGTAGTGAGGAATTTTTTCTAAACTAAAATACGCATGAAATATTACAGGCATGAATAAAGTTGAAAATGTCACGTATTTTCTTAAAACTACATAAACGACGTAAACGAGGATGAGAGTTTCCTAGATTTCTTAAGAATACTGAATGAATCCTAATTGCTAGATTTCCCTAAGGTGTCATGAGAGAAAATCCAGATGAAGGATGATTGACAAGCGGTGTGCTGTGCGGTGCGATTGAGACACAGTGCGAAAAGGCTAATGCAAAGAATCGGCGTCTCTGCTGTTTCGCGTGCTGAGAGACTTGGGCGAAGTGTGCTAAGCCAATGTCGCTTTGAACACGAAAGTTGCCAAAATACGCCAAGTTTTGTTTGGCAAAAACGACGAATCCTAAAAAAGTGTGGCCTAAAAATTTGAATCCTAGGGCCATGGATGATCCTAGCTAGATGAGAATAGCTAAATCCAAGGGGCATTTCACTCCCTTATAAAGCGTACGAGATTTTCTAAAGAACTAAAGGATTTCCAGTGTTTTTCAAGGGATTTTGCTAAGAAAAATAGGATTTTCAGAAAAAGTGTATAAGATTTTTAAGGAGTGATTTGCCCCTTGGGTGTATCCCTTAAAAACGCTGTGAGAGTATTCGTGTTTGCGTCATATCACACAAATTACTGTTTGAACAATCAGCAACGAAGCATTTCCTCCTCAGACGCAAATCTCCCTCTAGGAGCAAACAGTGGCTTGTCAGAGTAGGTGATGTCTATACCCTATGGGGTGTTGTGTTAAGGGAAAGCCTTGA
>JAAEPJ010000125.1 GCA_024222485.1 bacterium
CCTTCACCGTTAGTGAACGGACGTTATAGAGGCTGCTGTATTCAAGTTAAGTCGTTTATTTTCGTAGATATTTGCACCTCTTTCCTTCACCGTTAGTGAACGGACGTTATAGAGGCTGCCGTATTCAAGTTAAGTCGTTCATTGTCGTAGATATTTGCACCTCTTTCCTTCACCGTTAGTGAACGGACATTATAGAGGCTGCTGTATTCAAGTTAAGTCGTTCTTTTTCGTAGATATTTGCACCTCTTTCCTTCACCGTTAGTGAACGGACGTTATAGAGGCTGCCGTATTCAAGTTAAGTCGTTTATTGCGTAGATATTTGCACCTCTTTCCTTCAGCGTTAGTGAACGGACGTTATAGAGCCTGCCGTATTCAAGTAAAGTCGTTCATTGTCGTAGATATTTGCACCTCTTTCCTTCACCCTTAGTGAACGGACGTTAGGCTGCCGTATTCAAGTTAAGTCGTTCATTTTTGTAGATATTTGCACTTCTTTCCTTCACCGGTAGTGAACGGACGTTATAGCGGCTGCGGTAGTCGATTTATTGTATAGGTCTTTGCCTGCCTTTC
>JAAEPJ010000126.1 GCA_024222485.1 bacterium
CCAAAAACCACAATTTTGACCAAAAATCACAATTTTGACCAAAAAATCACAATTTTGACCAAAAATCACAATTTTGACAAAAATTCACAATTTTGACAAAAATTCACAATTTTGACAAAAATTCACAATTTTGACCAAAAATCACAATTAACAACAAAAATCACAATGTTGACCAAAAATCACAATTTTGACAAAAATTCACAATTTTGACAAAAATTCACAATTTTGACCAAAAAACACAATTTTGACCAAAAATCACAATTTTGACAAAAATTCACAATTTTGACAAAAAATCACAATTTTGACAAAAACGCCCAATTTTGACAAAAAATAACAATTTTGACAAAAATATCAATGTCAATGTCAATGGCAATGTCAATGTCAACAATGTCAGCAATGTCAACAATGTCAACAATGTCAACAATGTCAACAATGTCAACAATGTCAATGTCAACAATGTCAACAATGTCAACAATGTCAATGTCAACAATGTCAACAATGTCAACAATGTCAACAATTTCAATTTCAGTTTCAATTTCAATGTCATTTCAATGTCAGTTTCAATGTCAATGTCAACAATGTCAACAATGTCAACAATTTCAATTTCAGTTTCAATTACAATTCAATTTCAATTAGGGTTGAGCACAATAGAATTTCAGCTAGTTAGTAAAATGTACCGTGACTTTACCAAGTGCAGAACTGCAGCATCCATACTGGAGATGGCTGGTCCTTGTTGAGCTGGTGCAGACCTGCACGGCC
>JAAEPJ010000127.1 GCA_024222485.1 bacterium
AATATCCAAAAGAGCAGAAAGTATGAAATCTTTTACCTTATGAATTCCAAATTTTTCCATACAAGCTACCTGTCGAACTTAGAATTAACTGCAAAGTTCAACTGTACGGAAACTCCCGCCGTACGGTTTCTCCCACCTAGGCCCTATAGATTATTTTGTTTTTGTCAATAAGCTGGAGGGTTGTTTTCATGCTTAGATAATTTTATATCATATCATATCATCATGCTAACCAATGTCTTAAAACAGGACGATAAGTAAGTTTTGTCTTCTTCTGGTGTATCAAGATTGCCACGTTGCAAATGTAAACCATTATTTTGGCTTGTTGATTAACAAAACCACTTTCTTTGGATGGTACAGAACTTCAGTATAGCCAGAAAAATCGGAACCATAATGAAACGAACACATAGATACTACTTAAGCTTTCCGTCTGACACTCAACAGAGTAATACGTCAGAAAGAGAACGAAATAGAAACCTAACTGATTTATATACCCAGATGTGGATCGAAATAGGCCAATCAGAAAAGAGGTGAATGATTGG
>JAAEPJ010000128.1 GCA_024222485.1 bacterium
CATAAATTATCTGAAAACTAATTTGCCGCAAATTAAGAATATCAAATATTTTTCAGATGGTTGCAGCGGGCAATATAAAAACCGCAAAAATCTTTATAATCTATGCCAGCATAAGGATTTTTTGCCACTAGCCACGGAAAACAGCCATGTGATGGTATTGGCGGTACAATAAAGCGGTTAGTTACGAAAGTCAGCTTACAAAGAAATGTGTCCAATCAAATTCTGGACCACAAAGTCATGTTTGAATTTTGTAAAACACAAATCAGAGATATTATTTTCCTCTTCGTTGACAAGAATCAACTCCAAGAAACACGAGAGGCTTTTGCACATAGGTTTGAAGGGACTATTTCCGGTTCCAGGGACAAGGTCCTTCCACATGTTCCAACCATTGTCCAATAGCTGCATAGCTACAAAGAGATGCAGTGAGGATGCATTGTTTACACTGCATCATGATTTGCTGGGGAAACCAGACTCTCGTATAAACTTTGACAAATTTGATTTTGTTGCCTGTGAGTACGAGGAGAAATGGTGGATTGGGATGGTGATGGATGTAAATGAAGAGGAGGGCGATGCTCTAGTGAAATTTATGCACCCCTGTGGTCCTGCAAGATCCTTTTATTGGCCATCAAAAGATGATCAATGCTTAGTGCCATTTGCACATATTTTGCTCAAAACAGATATACCCACTACCACTAGTGGCAGAACATATATTCTGGGCAGGCAGGACAGAGAGGCAATTGTTAGAAAATTTGCTAAATAATGTTTGAAAATGCTGCATTTTTAATAATTTTGTGGATGTCTTTTAGTAACACAACTTGTAATTCAACCCTGTACAAGTTTCAATTACCAAATTATTTTCTATGATAGTGAATATTTATGAATAATCGCAAAATTCATGGTGAAAATTTGGTGAATTTGAATGCCATTTTTTTTCAAGAAATAAAGATGAGACCATCACTGAACTTGCATGGTGAGTTCATTTATGCATCAACATCAAATAGAGACCAAAGTAACTTTGGTCCAAGTTGGGCTTTTGGAGGGAGGGGGTAAAAACTAAGTCACAGTCCGTTGCTAGGCAACAAAATGGAAGTGTTCATGTGGGAATATCTCAGAAGGGGCACCCTTGGTGTCAATTCTGACCTGTTTTTTGAATTCTGCATGCTTGAATACCTTTGTAGAGCAAGTTTGAAGAGTTTAAAGGTGGTTTTACTATTTTTAATCAATTTTTGGTTTCGCATCAATATCGCGCTCACTTTGTCCCAGATTTTTTTGGCGTATTGGGCAAATATTCAATGGCTCATAAAATTGGCACAAGTTGGAACATTTCAAAAAAAATTGGCCAGAGTGTTTATTATGAGGGTTTTTGCCATTATATGAACTTTTACCAAAATCTGAGAGATATGATTATCTTAGCTGTTGA
>JAAEPJ010000129.1 GCA_024222485.1 bacterium
CATAAATTAAGACATACATTAGATCTCTATAACGATGATCAAACAGAAAAACTAATAAAGAAAACAAGCGAACGCTTAGAAATAAGCAGCAAAGACCTCCAAATAATAATAACAGAATTAATAGAAGAACTGGAAACCTACAGAGAGGAAATGATAAATAAACAAAAACCAGAAAAAATAAAGAGAAGACAATTAACCCAAACAAGAAAAGAAAAAGCCATAAGCTGGCTAAAAGAGCCGAATTTATTAAAAAAAACCAATGGCTTAATAGGCGAAAGCGGAGTAGTAGGCGAAGAAACCAACAGATTATTAATGTATCTAATCTTCACCTCCAGACTCAGAGATCACCCACTCCATATAATAAGTCTAGGCTCAAGTGGCACAGGGAAAACATATTTACAAGAAAAACTAAGCCAATT
The DNA here is from genome assembly GCA_024222485.1 of bacterium. GTDB lineage: Bacteria > RUG730 > RUG730 > RUG730 > JAAEPJ01 > JAAEPJ01. The sequence goes on from JAAEPJ010000129.1 coordinate 420, forward strand.
AATGCCCGAAGAACAAAAGCTAGAAATAACGACATTAAGTGAAAATGCGCTTTATTACTTCGATCAAACAGAACTAAAAAATAAGTTAGTATTAATAGAAGA
>JAAEPJ010000130.1 GCA_024222485.1 bacterium
ATCCACCCCATGACGGAAAGCAAAATAGGCATTAAATTTCGTGGCAGGCATTTTTTTAATGGAATCCCAGTTTGCATATACCCATTTTCCAGCCTTACCTAAAGTAACGGCAAATTCCTTTATTGTTTCAGTACCAACAAGAGTCATAGCACTGTAATCATCAAAACCATTGGCTGATCGTCTATTATGATAAAATGCAGAATTCAACCCTTCTCCCGAGCCAGGAAGAAGGTGACTTAACGTGCTAATTGTACTTGTGGCAAGATATTCTGACCGTTCACGATTATCATTATCAGCTGATGGTATAATTGTATGAGTAATTGTATCAGAAAGACCTCTTTGGTCATCGGAATGGATTTTCTTAAATATTACATGAAGAGTAACTTCTTGGAAGTTTTGTATTAGTGTATGAAGAGTTAAGCCATTTGGTTGAGTTGGGTTGCGAGTTATTAGAGACTTTTGCCCTGTTTTTCGATCTGGTGGTTCTGCACCGCATCCCAATTGGTCAATATCACTCTGAGGAATTTTATCAACATCACCGCCATACTGGTTTTTTAATTCAGTTAATCTATTCATCGCCCCTGTGCCAACGGTATCACAGTAACAGGTATCACATTTTGGTCGAACCTTTGGTGCCTGTGAACCTTCCGTTGATACTAATGCCTGAAAAGGATCTTCGTGCTCCTCTGTTACGGAGCCATCACTATGTTTTACAACATGTTTTTTCAATTCTTTAGTATTAAATCCACCATGCTGAATTGCTGCATAGCGAGTATCCTTGGTTTTTTCTAAAAGAGATACAGTCGCTCCTTCAACACCTTCAGGCAAATAGACACGAGCACGAACAAAGGGGCCAATATTTTCTACTACAATTCTTGCAATAGTAACTTTTCTTGTTTGGTAATCGCTCTGTTCCGTATCTTTTTTAAATAAAAGTGAGCACTCTATTGTAGCCATGGGTTCTTCAAAATCAAACTGGGCATAGATTTTCTCACTACCATTCTGTAAAAAATATTTTTTATACGTCTCTTTTGTAAAAACAGTTTCAACATCGCTATTTCCAAAGGGTATTACCGTACTTTTATCGCTACTATACAGAGTTGTACCTTTACGTTTTCGTACTCGTATGGTAAGATCTTCAACATAATCTAATTCATCATGCCATCTATGGACAAGTACCTCATCTAAGACATTTCTTGTATCTCTATGCTTTTGAGCTGCAACAATAATTCTTCGTTTTGGCCCAAAGGATAGTTGCTCTAAAGTTCGAATAAAAACTCTGTTTACAGTATTATCATACTTTTCTTCTGCGGCAATTTGAATTTTCTGCTCTGCTGGAATATCCTTTGTAACAGTGACTGTCCCCGACAGAAAGTCCTTATCATTATCACTAACCGTTTTTACATCTGTTAAGGTTGCATATGGGCTGATGAATTTTGACAATGTGAATAATATTAAAAGATCCCACTTTTGTTCCTAGTGATGATTAACAAATACCCACTAAGTTAGCATCAGCTATCTTATGAAATTTTCGTCGTTTTGTATTTTCAGTTTCCCCTAAATGTTCATCACTCCATTCTTTTATCGATAAAGTTCTTACCGCTGTCATAGCTTTTTCCACAACTTCAACAGTCGTCTCTGAGAGCATTGCTGATATGACTAATATTAGTGACGTAAAACCATTTTTCATCTGATCTTTTGCGATACGTTTATATTTCCCAAATACAGATTCAATAATCTCTGTCGTTCCAGGTATTCTTTCACCGATTTTAACTTTCATAGATTCCAGGGTAACAAATTCTACAATATCAGCACTCATTTTTTGTGCCTTTAAAGTGGAAGGTGACATTTCTGGGAAGAGAGCAAGTTCCTTACTTGTGTCAACAGTAATACCGTATTTACGAATGAGTGTTTCCGTAACTTTTGTAATAGCGATCATCTCTTTCCATTGTCCTATATCTTTACTAAAACTATAAATCCAATCGAAATTATCATCAAAGACATCTTTTTCATCTTGGGTAAAATGAGTAACTTCGCTGTCACTATATGATAGAATTCGATGTGCCCAAACAATCGTGTCTTCTAAGTTCATATAGCGTGCTTTTCTTTTAAAAGAAGGAGGACTGTATGTTGACAGTACTGTGTTTTGTAATTTCCTTCTTGTAATCGTAAGATTATCACAAAATTGTATCCAAATTGGGTCATCTTTTAGATATTTTTTGAGTACGCAGGCATTTTTATGGGTAATGTCATAAAAAGAATCTGTTTCAGGGTGTCTTTCACAGTAAATTTTTTCTCCTTTTTTTAAATCGGATCCATGATCAGAAATGATTCCTCGAGGAGCCATTCCAATCTTAAAAGATATCTCTTCAAGTTGTTGATATACGATCTCCCCAGTAGATTTTTCAACAGGAATAACAGCAACAGGAAGTAAATGTTTTAAAGTCAATGCTTCACCAAGAGCAGGAACATTTGAGAGTTCTATTGCCGTGACGAGTAAGACTTTCGTAGTATCCAATAGTATTATATGGTCAAGCATAAGACAATAAGGAGTGGTGATCTTTTGTTGATACATCAGTTTGTAATATCCTAATCGAAGTATCCAAAATCGAATAGAGGAAAATGATGGTGTCTCTACAGGAATGCTAAGCATTTCAAAAAATAATCGAGATGCAGAAGCGGCACCACGAAAACTAAGGGCAGCATCTAAGA
>JAAEPJ010000131.1 GCA_024222485.1 bacterium
CCATGAAACTTATTGAAAACTTTGCCCCGCAATTAGAGATCACCTCAATTTCTTATAAAGTACGCATTTCCCATGGAATAAAACGGTTCTGTTTGCTCTAAATTGTTGTAAACTTACGTATTACTACAGTTCTGTCGATGAGACCAGCCTAGAACTTATTACTTCAACGGTTTCTTATAGTTCCCCATGAAACTTAGTGAAAACTTAGCCCCGCAATAAGAGATCATCTCAATTTCTTATCAAATACGCATTTCCCATGGAAAAAAACGGTTCTGTTTACTCTAAAACGTTGTAAACATACGTATTACAACAGTTCTGACCACGGGAACAGCCTAGAACTTATTACTTTAACGGTTTCTTATAGTTCCCCATGAAACTTAGTGAAAACTTAGCCCCGCAATAAGAGATTACCTCAATTTCTTATAATGTACGCATATCCTATGGAATAAAACGTATCTGTTTGCTCTAAAACGTTGTAAACTTACGTATTACTACAGTTCTGTCGATGGGATCAGCATAGAACTGAGTACTTCGACAGTTTCTCACAGTTCCTCCTGAAAGTTAGTGAGATCTTAGCCCCGCAATAAGAGATCACCTCAATTTCTTATAAAGTACGCATTTCCCATGGAATAAAACGGTTCTGTTTGCTCTAAA
>JAAEPJ010000132.1 GCA_024222485.1 bacterium
ATACCATTTGCAGGTGTTCAATATAAAAGATACAATACTTTGTATAGCAATGTCAACAAAATGTCAGGAATTGGACTCAAACCCACAACACTGAAGTGACTGGTGCCTTCAACCAGCACCTTAGACAACAAGGCCATCTTGCCTGTATGTTTTGAGTTCAATATCATCGATAATGGTAGATGACACCATGTGCAGTTGTTCAAAATACATGAAACAATACTTTGTATAGGTTGTCAACAAAATGACAGGACTAGGACTCAAACCAACGCCATCGAAGTAACTGTTGCCTAAAATCAGCACCAAATTCCACTCGGCCATCCTGCCTGCATGTTTTGAGGTAAATAGCATGGATGATATTAGAAGATACCATGGGCAAGTGTTCAAACGAAAGGAAACAATACTATATATAGGAATGCCATCAAAATGACAGGCGTGGGACTCGAACCAACGCCATCGAAGGGACTGGTGCCTTAACCCAGCCATTTAGACCAGCCGGCCATCCTGCCTGTATGTTGTGTTGTCAATAGCATTGATGATGGTAGAAGATACCACGTCCAGGTGTTCAAAATAAAGGAAACAATACTTTGTATAGTAATGTCAACAAAATGACAGAAGTGGGACTCGAACCCACGCCACCGAAGTGACTGGTGCCTTAAACAAGCGCATTAGACCAGTCGCCAATCCTATCTGTATGTTATTTGGTCAATAGCATGGATGATGGTACAAGAAACCAT
>JAAEPJ010000133.1 GCA_024222485.1 bacterium
ATTCCTATACAAAGTATTCTTTCCTGTATTTTGAACACCTGCACATGATATCTCTTACCATCATAAATGCTATTGACCACTCAACAAACAGGCAAAATGGCCGATTTGTCTAACGCGCTTGTTTAAAGCACCAGTCACTTCAGTGACGAGTCCCATTCCTGACATTTTGTTGACATTCCTATACAAAGTATTGTTCCCTTTATTTTGAACATCTGCACTTGGTATCTTCTACCATAATCCATGCTATGGACCAAACAACATACAGGCAGGATGGTTAAGTGGTGTAAGACGCTGGTTTAAGGCATCAGTCACTTCGGTGGCGTGGGTTCGAGTCCCACTTCTGTCATTTTGTTGAGATTACTATACAAAGTATTGTTTCCTGTATTTTGAACACCTGCACATGGTATCTTCTACCATCATCCATGCCATTGACTACATAACATACAGGCAGGATGGCCGAGTGGTCTAAGGCGCTGGTTTAAGGCACCAGTCATTTCGGTGGCGTGGGTTCGATCCCACTCCTGTCATTTTGTTGACATTACTATACAAAGTATTGTTTCCTGTATTTTGAACACCTGCACACGGTATCATCTACAATCATCCATGCCATTGACTACATAACATACAGGCAGGATGGC
>JAAEPJ010000134.1 GCA_024222485.1 bacterium
ACAGATGGCATTTGGCTTTTTAGCTATTTGTATGATAATCTAGAATTCACCCAGGTCAGAAATATTTTCACGAGCATCAATAGAGGAAAAGAGAAAGTTTTTAGCTGCCTTTGGCATTATCGCTATCAGCTGAATAATGCTCTAAGCAGAGGTTTCATAGAATTGCACAAGACTAATTTAAGACTAATCGTGGTTCAGAGCCCAGGGTGCATTGTATATAACTTCCACGCCGAAGGTTACGCCAAATACGCCGAGAACACAATGGAATCTATTCTTCTTAGGCGAGTTCCATGCTGGATATCTTTGGGCCTAAGTGCATGAAATGCACGTTGATGCAGAGCAGTAGTAGAGGAGAAACTTTGAGGGTTTCTTATCGTTCCCCATGAAACTTAGTGAAAACTTTGCCCCGCGATAAGAGTTCACCGGAATTTCTTATAAATAACGCCTTTCACATAGAATAAAACGGTTCCGTTTGCTCTAATACGTTTCCGTTTGCTCTAAAACGTTGTAAACATACGTATTACAACTGTTCTGTCAATGGGAATAGCGTAAAACTTATTACCTCGACGGTTTCTTATAGTTCCCAATGAAACTTAGTGAAAACTTAACCCTGCAATATGAGTTCACCTCAATTTATAACTAAGTACGCCTTTCGCATGGAAAAAAACGATTTCGTTTGCTCTAAAACGTTGTAAACAAACGTATTACAACAGTTCTATCCATGGGAACAGCGTAGAACTTATTACTTTGATGGTTTCTTATAGTTCGCCATGAAACTTAGTGAAAACTTAGCCCCGCAATAAGAGTTCACCTCAATTCCTTATAAAGTACGCATTTCCCACCGAATAAAACGGTTCTGTTTGCTCTAATACGTTGTAAACTTACGTATTACAATAGTTCTTTCGATGGGAACAGCCT
>JAAEPJ010000135.1 GCA_024222485.1 bacterium
AATTCTTCGAATAAACCACTATCTTGAAAGCTAAAATAGTCTTTTGTACTTATTATAAGCTTGTCTACTAGAGGAATATCGTGCATTTTGCCTAGTTGGATTATTTGATCTGTATTATCTATATCTTCTGCTGATGGTAATAAGTTTCCACTGGGGTGATTATGTATTAATATTAGTTTTACTGCTCTTTTTTGAAATGCTATGCTAAATATTTCCATTGGGTTGGATAATACTTCTTTTATTGTGCCTATGCTTAATAGTTCTAAGCTTTTTATTTGTAAACTATTGTCTAACAGCATTACCCATAGATGTTCTTTATCTTGGGATAGTTTATCTTTTTGTTTTAGCGTTTTCTGCATTATTCTATAGATTAATCTTGAACTTTGCATTTTTTGACGCTTTACTTTTTTTGATAGTTTTTCTGTCATGATTTTTATCTTTTTAAAAAGTTCCACCCGTGCATTTCAGCTTTTTAGTGAGCCACTACCATTTTTCTTTGTTTCCAGTCTGTAATTAACGTTTTTGTGGCTCATTTTAGTTAGTGAGCCACTAATGAGCCACTGAGCCTCTCTTTTTCTAAATTTAGATAGGCTGTTTCCAATGCATTTTCTATTTTGTTTTGCAATTTGAGGTATCCGTCAACTGATTCTGCTTCATATTCATATCCTTGTGATTTGCTCCCTCCTACTATTTTTAAATATCCATATCTTGTTAATTCATATAAATGCCTTTTTAAGGTCGCTGGGGCTATTCTGTATTCTTGCCTTAATTCTTTGCTATAAAATGTTGCCCTTTCTTTCTTTTTTAGATAGTATTTTATCATTTCTAAAAAGTTTCTACTGGCATTGGTCAGTTCATCACTTTTTGCTAATAATACTTCTCTTAGTAATTTGTTAGCTTCTTTTATGTCTTCTAAGGTTGTTTCTATATATTCTTCTCCAGTTTTTTGGTCTATTCTTTTTTGTCTTTGATACTGTTTATAAAACGTGATTAATTCTATAAAATTCAAATAATGAGCATTTGTTCTTAATGGTTTAAATACTGTTTCTGGAATATTTAATTTTGTAGCATAAGGATTTTTGATTTTTATTGGCTTTAGGATACTTTGAATATCTTTAATGAATTCTTTGATTTCTTCTTCTTTTCCATGATTTATTTCTCCTGCGGACAAGCTTTTCTGATAATTCATGATATTTGTTTTATGTGTTTTAGTGTTATCCAAATAAATTAATATTGATCTGTTTGCATTATCTTCATATAATTTTTCTCTTGTGGTTGTTCCTGATAAACTTATTGGTCCTTCTACTTGGAGGGTTATTGTTTTTAGATTTCCTTGGCTATCTTTTATGGGAATTGTTTTACTTATGCGTTTTTTGCTCATTAATTCGCGGATTGCATATAGAACCTTATCGTCATTTGCTCCATCTAGGTCTTCTATTAATACTAGCTTGTTTTTTAGCTCGGTTCTTTCAAAGTAATAGAGGGCATTTTCTGATAAGGTTGTGATTTCTATTTTTTGTTCTTCTGGGATTAGTTCGCTTATTTTTTCTTGCAAATAGGTCTTTCCTGTTCCACTGGCTCCTAGGCTTATTATATGTAGTGGTTGTTCTCTTAATCTTGAGGTGAAGATTAGATACATTAATAATCTGTTTGTTTCTTCGCCTATTACTCCACTTTCTCCTATTAATTTGTTTGTTCTTTCTAAGAGTTTTGATTTTTTTAGCCAATCTGTTGCTGCTTTCATTCTCTTTTGAGGAACTATTCGCTTTTCTATTTTTTTAGGTTTTTGTAATTCTATTTGTTCTTTTCTATATTCTTCTAATTCTATTATTAGTTCTGATATTGTTATTTGTAGGTCTTTATTGCTTATTTCTAATCTTTCACTGCTTTTTTTTATTAATTTTTCTGTTTGATCATCATTATATAGATCTAAACTGTGTCTTATATTATAAAGGGGATTGTAGCTTCCTGGTTTTTGTAATTTTAAAGTAACTTTTAATTTATCTATTGGGAATAGGTTTATTCCTCCTAATATTGTTATTTGGATGTTTTTGTCATTATATTTTAGATAATTACTGTCTTTTGTGTTTAATTTTGAATATTTATTTGGAAGATCTATTTCATTTTGATATGCTTTTTTTGATTCTGGATTGTATATTATTTGTCTAATATCTATTAAATGATTTAAAATTTCTTTTTCATGACTTTGTATTAGGCTATTTGGATCTTCATTTTCTGGGGTTTCTACTTTGCTTATTGTTATTTTTGGGTATATTTTGTGTAATTCTTTGCTATATTTTTCTATACATTTTTTTCCTGCTTCATCTCCATCTAGAAAAAAGATTATTTCTTGAAGGTTTTGTAATTTTTTTATTGACTCTTTATGTTCTGTATTTAAACCATTTGTTCCATAAAGTGCTAATACTTGATATTTTGTATGCATTTTTATTGTCAATGCGTCAATTATGCTTTCTGTTAAAATCAGAGTTTTTACATCTGAACATGGATAAGAAGGATAAAGTCCTTGTCTATTTGTTGTATAATAATGAGTCCCATATTTTTCATTTATTGATCTTCCATACATTGATACTATTTTTCCTTCTTTATCTTTTAGTGGAAAAATTATGCATTCTTTTAGTTCTTTGATTGTTTTTCTATTAAAGCCTGCTTCTATTTTTAAATCGTATATTTTTCGTTCTTTTAGGTATTGCTTTGCGTTTATGCTTTTATGGAGGTTTTTTTGTAATATCTGAAAGATTTTTTCTAGGTTTTTTTCTTCTTTCTTTATTTCTTCTGGTATCCCTATTATTTGTTTGGCTTTTTCTATTGCTTCTTTTTTGCTAATATTTTCTTTATATAATATGAAGTCGATTTGGTCTATACTTTTTCCATGTAATTGACAATTTGAGGAAAAACAATAAGCTGTGTTTGTTTCTTCATAGATTTGCATGCTTGGAGTTTTGTCTTTATGAAATGGACAGTTTAGCATTTTGTTTCTATTTGGTTTTAATCTGTAATGATTTAAAACTTCTTTTATGCTTAATTTTTCTTTTATTTCTTGGATTGTCATGATATATTCGTTTTTGGATAGATTACTATGTATTCTTGCCCATATGTAATTTCTACTTCTTTGCCTATTTCAAAACCATTTTTTCTTAACCATGATCCATATAATTTTAATTCTGGTTCTTGATTTCCATCTTTTTCTATTGGTTTTAGTTTTAATATTTTTTTATATGGTCCTATTTGCATTTTCTTTGATTTAGTTCTATGCCTAAAAAATGATCTCTTACTACTACTTTTATTTTTTTCTTGGGATAAAACCTTTCTCTGCTAACCAAATACCTGATATTCTTATTTCTGGAATTTTTTTCTTATCTAATTTCATCCATCTTGATTTTCGGTATCTTGTTTGAATTGTTAGATGTCTTGTTTTTTTGTTTCTATTCATTGAAAAAAAATTTAAAATATTTTTATAGCTCTTATATGAGTTAAATATATCAAATGTAAGTTACAATGCAAACTTTTTAGAAATTTTTTTATCTCATATAAGAGAATTATATTTACTATAATTAGATATATCTTCTGTTTGTAACTCTTTTATGGTAAAATGAGCTCTTTTGGTAAAAAAATTTCGGAATTAAGAAAATCAAAAAAAATTTCTCAAAGTGAATTAGCTAAACGATTGAATACCGCAACTTCAGTTATTGGAAGATATGAAAGAGATGAAATAAATCCATCTATAGAGGCTGCCAAGAAACTATCAAAGATTTTAGATACAACTGTAGGCTATCTATTGGGTGAAACTAATGAATTAAACTTTTTTAAAAATCCGGATATGCTTAAAAGATGGAATGCTATAGAAGAAATGGGTGAAAAAGATAAAGAGCATATTTTATTTGCTATAGATGCACTCATCCAAAAAGTAAGGCTAAGAAATATCGCATTATAAAACTTTGCATAAACATTTACATTGGTCTAACTTTCAAAAAATGCATTCTTTGATTTATTTTCATCTTTCATGCAAGATAAATTTAGCTTTCGATGATTACTGATGCTCCTTAATCATCTTCTCCCCTTTCTCAATAGC
>JAAEPJ010000136.1 GCA_024222485.1 bacterium
CATAGCCCCACAATAAGAGTTCACCTTTATTTCTGATAAGGTACGCCTTTTGCAAGGAATAAAACAATTCCGTTAGCTCTAAAACAATGTAAAGATGCGTATTACAACAGTTCTGTCCATTGGAAAAGCCTAGAACTTATTAGACCGAAGGTTTCTTATAGTTCCCCATGAAACTTAGGTAAAACTAAGCCCCCCAATAAGAGTTCACCTCAATTTCTAATAAAGTACGCCTTTCGCAGGGAATAAAACGATTTCAATTGCTCTAAAACGTTGTAAACATATGTATTACAACAGTTCTGTCCATAGGAACAGCCTAGAACTTATTACACTGAGGGTTTCTTATAGTTCCTCATGAAACTTAGTGAAAAGTTACCCCGCAATAATAGTTCTCCTCAATTTCATATAAAGTACGCGTTTTGCATGGAATAAAACGATTCCGTTTGATCGAAAACGTTGTAAACATAGGTATTACAACAGTTCTGTCCATGGGAACAGCCTAGAACTTATTACACCGAGGGTTTCTTATAGTTCCCCATGATCTTATGATCTTAGTGAA
>JAAEPJ010000137.1 GCA_024222485.1 bacterium
CCTCGGGAGGCCTCCACCTGGTTTCGGGAGGCCTCCACCTGGCCTCGGGGGCCTCCACCTAGCCTCCGGCGGCCTCCCCCTGGCCTCGGGAGCCCCCACCAGGCCTCCACCTGGCCTCGGGCGGCCTCCACCTGGCTTCGGGAGGCCTCCACCTGGTTTCGGGAGGCCTCCACCTGGAGTCGGCAGGCCTCCACCTGGTGTCGGGCGGCCGGACAGGTGTGCGCCGTGTACTCTCCCGCACCCTCAGTCAGCATACCTGACTGGCTGGGCGGGTCCTATAGTCCTATAGTCAGGTGGCGCTCCTATGGTCCCTTCACAGGCCTCCACTACTGTCGCTCCAACTCTGGTAGCACCAGACACTGCCTTCAGCCATCCTGGACTGTTCCACAGCCCTGTAACTCTGAATCATTATTCTAAGCCGATTTTTCATGCCAGGGCAGCACCACGGGACGAATCAGGAACTTTGTCAAGCATATGGAGGATGATTCGGAGCAGATGGTCATTTAAAACGTCTATATCAGCCTTTAAATCAAGATTATGCATGTCATCAGTCTTCCTACACTGGTATGTTTCGTTTTCAGAGAGCCCCTTAGAATAAACTGACCAGCCTGAGATTCTCAGGAACACTTCTTCACGTCATAAGCTTCACTCTGAGCACCTCTGATCACAGTTTTAGAGTCCAATTCCATGAGAAAATCCATTTTGAAATGTTTGTGAGCCATTTTCAAAGGGATCTGAAACGCTGAAACTTTTCTAAATCACTTCATGGCCTTCCTTGGCATCTTCCCTTTCACACCAAAGCCCTGTATTTAGGCTTGAATCATCCTAAGTGGCTCTCTGAAAGTCAAACGTGAATGTCACAAAACAGGCTCCGAATCACTACTGCACTGCACTGCAGTAAAGTTGCATCAGCCTGCCTAGTTGGAGCGGTCCCCTGGGACCAACTGGAGACCTGTGCAGAGAAACCATGCATTTCAGGAAAATGACGTTTTCTCCATAAAATCAATATAATCTTCATGCTAGGCAGTTACATGGTTAAAGGAAACTATCAAGCCAACTTAGGTATAAAAGCAATCAGCTTGAAACAAATATAAATCTGGAGAAAATAATTAATGTGTCGGGTGTTCACAAACCCATGTCCATAAAATCTCTGTTACCAACGCAAATTGAAAATGGGAATATCTTCATGAAAAAGATGTCGGTGACAAAAGTTTAAATTGCCTAAAATCAACAGCCCATAACTACATGACATCCTTGCTTTACAATCCACTTTTGACCATTCAAAGCGTAACCTATTTCATTTTATTGGTTGCAGATTCTCTGTTACCAACGTTTGGAATGACCCATTATACATCCGTATTGTGTCAATATAAAATAAATTTTGTAGGAAATATATGAGGAGTAGAAGGAGGTGAAGAAGGAGGAGGAAGAGAAGGAGATGGAGGAGGAGGAGGAGGAGGGGGAGGAGGAGGAGAAGAGGGAGGAGGAGCATGTTAACAGTTCAGAGAAATAAACACAAATATTTGCAAAACCAATATATCCTTTTCCTTCTCCATGTTGTCAAACTAGACACTTATTCATGGAGAATGGATAATAGAAA
>JAAEPJ010000138.1 GCA_024222485.1 bacterium
ATTCCTGTAATTCTCAGGAAAATATAGGGACGACTAACTAATTTATTATACAGATTCATATCAGATTAATTTAATTTTAGATGCAATATAACAAATAAAGCTTTAATCAAGGATTTTTCATATCAATAGGGACTTTTGCAGCACCTCCATAGTTGCTACATAAATTCATTTTTATTTTACTAAATATATAAGTAGACTATGAAACCTAAAAAATATCCATGGATGAGAGTCTTTATATCATAATGTTGAAAGTATAAGGATCTGGAAAAATCGAAAGCCTATATATTTAAATCTTAATATCATATTATTTGTATATTAAATTCGTCGAATAATGACATTGCTTCGGGCATTGTAAATTTGGCTTGTTTAATTTTGTTGTTATAAATAGATATTCTATAATTTTTAGAATTTTGAAAATTGGCATTTTCTAAATTAGTATTCTTGAAAATTGTACCAGCTAAATCAGATCCTTTAAAAGTAGCATTTTTAAGATTCGCATCCGAAAAGTCAACTTCTTTGCAAGTACAATCTAAAAAAACAGTATTTTGTAAATGCATATCAATAAATGAAGAATAATTTAATATCGAGTTAATAAAATTTAAATTAGCAAGAAGGTTGGAATTTTTAGCTTCCATCCATTTGATACCCATTAATTTACAACTATCAAAAGTTAAATCTTTAATAAAGCAATTATTTAATGTTATTAAACTCAAATCAGATGTTTTAAATTGACAGTTTAAAAATCTACAATTCATAAAATCTATATTCGTAATATTGCAATTATTGAAGGTGCAATTTTCAAATTCAATGTCTGTATTTTTCGTTTCTGTAAAATCTTTTTGATTAAAATTGTAATCTAAGTAATTTTTTAATTTAAATTTTTCCACAGTAATAATATTAATTTTGTTAAATTTAACAAAAACTTAAAATATATGAAATGAAAAAAAATCAAGTTGTAGTAAGTTGGTTTGAAATTGTTGTGGAAAATCTTGAAAAGTCGAAGATTTTTTATGAAAATATATTTCAAGTAAAATTGGAATCACTAGACAATTCATCTGGAATAAAAATGTATATATTCCCTGGCTATAAAGGAAAACATCATGGAGCTATGGGAGCACTAATATCTGGGAAAAATTTAAAATCTGGTAATAATAGTGTGACAATATATTTTGAATGTTTAAATTTGGAAGAAGAACTTTCAAGAGTTAAAAAAAATGGAGGGAAAGTACTTATTCCGAAGACTGGTGTAGGGGAACATGGTTTTATAGCACATTTTCTAGATTTAGAGGGTAATAAGATAGGATTACAATCCATAATGTGATCTGAGCGTTGCAGATTTATAATAACTATAACGGGGTTTGAAGTCCAATGGTACAAAAACATTCACTACCTGGAAATGGGTCTGATACTTGAATTATTTTTCCCTTGTTTTTCATTATTATCTCTGTCTTTATTGTATGGCATTTCTTCTTTCCTGAATAATATGGGCATTTAGATTCTCCTGTGCCTTGAGTTCGTTGTTCTGTAGCATCTAAAAGTAAGGTTTGTAAAGTATCTTCAGTTAATTTTGGTTCTTTTTTTATTTTTATCACTTGTGACAATAAAGGCTCTAGTCGTTTTATTGTTCTACAAACTGTTGCATCGTCTACACGAAACCAAAAGCCTATAAATAGCTGGGTTGTATATGTTCTATAATATATTAGTAAACATAATAATTGATTTTCTAAGCTTCCTATGCCCTAAGGCCGACCATCTAGTTTTTTCTTCTTCAAGTGTTTTTTATTCCATATAGGTTGGAGTTTCTTTATTATATCATTGAATTTCCCAGGGCTCATTCCTGTAATTCTCAGGAAAATATAGGGACGAC
>JAAEPJ010000139.1 GCA_024222485.1 bacterium
ATTTAAGGTAAAGGATATGATTGATAACTTGTTTAAAGATATGCGCGGGTGTAAATGTATTAAATGAAAAAAAAAACGGTCTAAGACAGTCATTTATTCAGTATTAAACTGTGAGAAAGAGCACTGTAGCACGTTGAGCACTCGCTCAATGCTACAATTAATTCAATTCAATCTCAATGTTTCATTAAAAGCTTGCAGATGCGACTTCTGACGTTAGACAGTATCTGTTAATCAACTGACGTCACAATCGAAATTCATTGCAGAAAACTCAAATATCTTTCTCGTGATTAAACTGTTGCATTTGTATCGAGATCAGTTATAGTGAGGATCATTTGATTTCAGTTCGCCAATGAGAGATGAAGCACTGCATGCCAAATGAAATTGATTTGTTCAGAATATTCAATCGAGTGCAAAAACAAACAGGTAAGCGAATATGTTTCATTCCACTTTAATTGAATAGCTTAGATTTCATGTTTACAAAGAGATTACCTTTCAATTAGAATGCCTGGGTGAACTGGCTGTAGTTTGACTGAGAGGTCTAGATGAGGAGGAAAAGCTGTCTTAGCCTAATTTTAATTGAAATATCGATAGCCACTAATTAGTAACTATGTTTATCTTATAATAGTAGGCTGTTTTGCAAGAGGAAACAAGTAGAAAACTTTGTCTCTACATACTTCACTGTAA
>JAAEPJ010000140.1 GCA_024222485.1 bacterium
AAACGCTCTAGAATTTTCGATATTTTCTCTATTTGTGAAAAAGTTAAAAAAAAATTAGAATGAATTTCGACATGAGAGAGATTGAACCACATTCACCGCGGGTAGAACTCACCACAGCAAAACTTCTCGTAATTGAGGAGCGAAAATTGTAATTAAAGTTATGGAATATGTGGATAAATATGTGGAATTAACGATAAAGAGAGAGTTTGCAGTATAACATCTCTCATACAACGGAAAAAGTATCTTTATTTCCCTATATTGTAAGACTGTAATCAAAACACTCACTCGCGCGCCAAACGGCCAAACTTTACTTCATGTCTTGGTACCTTCGAGCAAGATACTCTCCTGTTCTGCCCAAAATGAACATTCAATCTGCTAGAGTTTCATATTCACATCCTGAGCATAACATGAAAGTTTTTTCCCTTCTTGATGAAGCCTACTTTTTCAAATTATCCACAGGCACTTCTGTGTGCAGAAATTACTAGGCCATGAAATCTTCGTGAGTTCAAATTCAAAACTCAAAAATTCACTTCAATTCTCGACTCTGTTCATTTGCTACATGTGCAAGATAAACAATAGGAAAGGACGTCAGTAATAATTTATGTAACAATGGGGCGGCATTTGCATAAATTTGACGCAGGCGCGCGCACGATTTGACAAAGGATTTTGAAACCAAAGGACTTTTCTTTTGTTCTTGTGCGGCAGTCGAGGCGATCTATGCTGAGAAGAGGCAGGAAATCCAATACAATTTTGACAGTGGGGCGAACTCTGGGCGATCTATGATTCGAAACAAGGGCCGCACAGATCTAATTCAATTCAATGAAACTATAAGTAATCAAAATTAAATTCATTCAATTCAGTGAACGAGTTTTCAGAAGCTGGCACACTGTAACGCAACAAACTTTTGGGAATTATTTCAAAATATATGAATATAATTTATTGAAAGTGAAGAAATTCCTATTATTTCAATGAAGAAGAACACGAGACAAATTAAAATGGAAAACATGTTCGAGAAATTCTGGAAAAGAAATTAATTTGCGTATAAATAATCCTACTGAAAAAAATTATTTTCACCAAAGTTGACTACCGCCTGTGCGGCGGTGGCGGCAGTCTGGACCCGCCCTTGAATGAA